>NZ_JAVJTO010000156.1:0-1769 GCF_040220235.1 Coleofasciculus sp. B1-GNL1-01 | reverse complement strand
TGGCTGGGGGAACTTCAGTTTAACGGTTACTGGAGCGACGCTCTCGATAATTCCTCCACATATCCTGATGCTCTGGCGAACCAAGTCCCTCCTGTAGCACACTTAGAACTCGCGACATCTCTCCCCGCAACAGCGCCTGCACATCCAACCGTAACCCCGGAAAAAAGGGACTACTCAACATCCCCAACGAATCCGATTGCTGCTGTCGATACTCCCCCTGCTCCAAAATGTACCAGCGAAACGCTCTATCCTGCACCAACCACACCAAATACTCTCGCACCCCATTGCGCCGATAAGCCCGTAACTTATCATGGAGATCGTAAGACGCACTACTGGCGGCAATTTCCCCAATTAGCTCTGGCGCTCCTTCAACATAGTCATCCTCACTAATTCGCGATCGCCCCTACCTGACCCCAGGTGTTTTGGCTCATCCCTAACGGGTGCGATCGCGTCCAGGGAAGGCTCCCATCTGACCAAATTTCATCCTTGTTCGTTTCCCCTTGCCCATACTACGGGCAAATCCATTAATTTTCTTGAGGAACCCGAATCTTTTTTTAACCCGGATTCAATGGTAACTTGGTGGGTTACGGCGGATTTATTATTGAATGGTTCATTGCCTAAATTTAATACCGCCTAACCCACGATGGCGGCGTGGCACACCTTAATTGGTGGATTAGCATTGTAGGGGCGCACCGACGTGCGCCCATTTTAAGTAAAATCTATTCCACAATTTTAGCTGTGTCAGTTCACTACAGTCATGGTTGGTTGGGGTCTATAGGACAACACATTTTCCCATTGTATAAAATACCTAAAATCTTCAGAAATTGATTTTGGGGTTCGACAGCTTAATGCACCAAAGCAATCGATAAGGGGGCGTTACACTTCTGGATCATCACCTAAGAGTTGATCTATACTTTGGAGCCTCTGTTGAGAAGCACGGCGAACACGATGAATTTGTACAATTCCTTCCTGTTCCCCGACGACTTCACTTACAGTGAATAAAATATAGAACTGCTTTTTATAGAGAAGTTGACGCACCTCAATTCCCATATACTTACTTTCGAGAGCTAGTGAGCAACGTCTCGGAAAATTTTCTAGTGTCAACATAATTTCATAACATCCTCTGACCCAGCGATAAGCTCGTTCTGGTGAATCCCCTTTTATCCAAAGAAAAATACGTTCTATATCTGCCACTGCCGTGGGAGAGATTTCAATCGGGTAGACCATATTTTTCCTGAAGCTGCTGAAATGCTTCCTTTAAAGGCATACCTTTTCCTTGATCAAACTCCTCAATACTCTTTCGGATGCCCGCCATAGACTCAAGCAACTCAATTCGATCAAGAAGTTGCTGATAGCTTTCAGCATCTTGAACAACTGCCGCCGCTTTACCATTAACCGTAAGAACCATTGGTGCTTTAGTTTCTTTGAGCCTTGCGAGGAAGGCTTTAGCACCCCGCTGAAATTCCGAGAGAGGATGGATGTCACTCAGGCTAAGCATGATATTTTCAATAAATTATTTGATAATTTGATGCTAACCGCTTGAAATTGTTTTGTCTAGTGCGATCGCGTCCGGGGGAGGTTAGGCGGCTGAAAAATCGCGCCAAGCCGCCCAGTGAGACAGGTTCCATTGTTTTGGCTGGGGGAACTTCAGTTTAACGGTTACTGGAGCGACGCTCTCGATAATTCCTCCACATATCCTGATGCTCTGGCGAACCAAGTCCCTCCTGTAGCACACTTAGAACTCGCGACATCTCTCCCCGCAACAGCGC
>NZ_JAVJTO010000155.1:0-3692 GCF_040220235.1 Coleofasciculus sp. B1-GNL1-01 | reverse complement strand
TTGTGCAGAGCGTCTCTAAGGCTGAAGGCTTATTTTGTAGGCAAGCCAAGATGTCTGGCGCTAAGGTTGTCTCCAATCTCAGTGGACTCGTCTGATTTTGGTCACGGTTCATGGTATCTTCTAATACCTGACGAACTTGATGTTTGAATGCGTCTAAGGGTGGAGGTTCTCCTTTATCGGAGGACGTGAGAGGGTTTATGGAGCCGCGTTTTGGTTCTGACTTTAGTGGAGTGCGGGTGCATACGGGTGGTGAAGCGGTTCAGATGAATCAGGAGTTGGGCGCTCAGGCGTTTACTCACGGGCAGGATATTTTCTTTAACCAAGGGAAGTATAATCCCGGTTCAACCGATGGCAAGCTTTTGTTGGCACATGAAATGACTCATGTGGTACAGCAGACCGGTGCAGTCTCACGCAAGCAAGAACAACCAGCCATACAATCAGAGAGTTCCGCCCACAAAGTACCTGGATATCTCCAATCGATTTTTTCTTCTCAACAAGGCAACACTGCCTTGTATCGGAAAGAATTACAAGATTTTCAGCAGGTAAACAGCAATAAAACTCTGGATCAATATCAATCTCAACTACAAGAACCTAATCAACGGGTTGAAATTACCCAAACTGCCCCTCTGCAACAAGCACGACTCATGATGCGGGGAAATTCTCCCCCAGGTAAACCGCAAAAGCAGGTCAGTTCAAAAGCCATGGGTCGCCTTGACAAGGCGAAAGAAGCAATTAAACACACTAAATCCGTGTTTTTATACGGTGCAGGTAATCAGACAAAAGCATTGAAGGCAACTAACTTTAACTCCCAGTTCCGTCTTTTGGTTATGCGTGACGATCCTCAGGTTCTTGAGGCTGTGGGTGCAACGAGTTTCTGGCAGTTGACTGACTCGGTGAAGCCTATTGCGGCTGCCAATCCGGAAGCCTTGACAGCAGCTAAGGCAGATCTCGCTCATGGTGGCAATTGTGGTGAACACGCTGAGGTTGCTTTTGATTACTTACGGGTTCAGGCTGTTGGTGAAACGATCAATAGGTCTTCTAAACAGGGATTAGACCATGACTTTGTTCTTATGGGCGTACCAGAAGACACTGATGCGGACATTGTTGTGGCAGATCCTTGGCCAACAAGAGCTACTGCAACAACATGGGAAGATCACTTTGCCTATACATCAGACCGTGAAAAAATCCAACGGAAACACAGAATGGTTGCAGATGGTCAAAATGTGAAAGCTGTTATTGCTGCTGGTCTCACACTTACTGATACAGGTAAGCAGGTTGCAGCCCTGAAACGCTCTAATAAACAAACAAAAGAATTCCTGAAACGCAGTAAGGAACTTCATTTCTGGACACATTCTGATGCCGCAGCAAAGGGACGTGACTATGACTATCATTCGTAATTGCTGTAAGCCCATCACAGTTTCTCTAAATACTTTGGTAACGGGCAAAGATACCCACAAGCAAGGCAAGGAATAATACTATGAAAGCTAGCAATTTAATTAGTTTGATTGCTGTGGTTGTCTGGGGGTGTCAAACCTCTGCCAGCGTCAATTCTAGCCCTATTCCTTTAACCTCACAATTAAACCCCAAAGAAACACCTATGACAAATCCGATGAGACCCACAAATTCTGTTAGTTTCATTCCAGGACCACCAATTCAGCCATCCAGTCAACTACTCAATTGGCTCAACAACGAAACGCAGACAGCTTCTGGCTCAAGAAAACGACTGCGACTTCCAGTGGTGATTTATTTCCAAGATTCCTACCGACTCGCCCTTGGTGATTCCTTTATCGGTACATCTGATCAAGACCGTGACCAAGACACTATTTTTTTGTCTCTTAGTGACGTTGCCATGAGCATATCACTTTTATCTACGTTGAGAGATATCTGCCCAAAAACGGTAAATTCATGTGCCGTATGGCTCGAAGGTTATTGGGGATCACTAATTGATTTTGACTTACCTGAACTATCTGCACTCAGAGAAGATCAAGGAGAAAATACAAAATCGCCTTTTTCTGTTCTGAAAGTCCATGAACTGATTCAAGAACAACCAGAGCAGAATGAGGAGATAAGAGTGTTTATTGAGTCTCCGTCTCCGTGAATTTGGAGATTAAGCCTCACCCAGCTCAAGTCTTGACAGAAATTAAGTTTCCAACTGGAGAGGATAGCAGTGGCTAATTTTAGCCTAACCGATAGAGATGTTACTGAATTAACGAGATTTCAAGAACTGCTGCCAGATGTACGCAGCTACATTCGGCAATATGCACCATCTGACTGGCCTGAGTTTCGCTCAGTTTTGGCTGCTGTTACGGATGAACCCTTAAGTGCGCTAGCAATTTTGCCTTTGGCAAGTTGTGCGGCGGTGGGCGGTAATCCACGAGAAGCGATTCCAGTAAGCGCTGCTTGGGTAGTCCTCAGTTTAGCTATGCGTATCTTAGATGATTTGCAGGATCAGGATCGGTCTGATGCGCTGTGGGCAACGATTGGTTTGGCTCGCAGCTTTAACTTCAGTGCAGCCCTCTATGCTTTATGCAATGAACTCCTAGCTCAAGCTGCATGGACTCCTGAGCTTTATCGAGTCATGAATCAACACTTTGCTCAAACAGGACTGCGCTTATCAAAAGGTCAAGATCGGGATCTATGCAATCTAACTCTCACGATTGAAGACTACTGGCATACGATAGAAGACAAAAATGCTAGTGCCTTTGTTTTAGCCTGTACTGCTGGTGGACTTTGCGGTACTGATAACCCAAAATTTCTTGATGCCTGTCGCAGGTTTGGATATCATCTTGGATTGGCTCTACAGTTGTTTGATGATTTTGAAGGAATTTGGGGACAATCTGGCAGGGGTGACTTGGTAATGGGTAAGATAACATTGCCAGTTATTTACGGTCTCAACGTAGCCCATAATCGGCGTGATGAACTCCAGAAACTAATCGATGATGCTAGTTTAGCGAAGGAATCAGAACGGATTCGTGAGATTCTCGATCAGATTAATACTCGTGATTTTATGATTTGGACAGCTTTGCAAGAGCGTAAAAAAGCGGTTGCAGCTTTGGAACCCTGTCCAGGTCAGCAGGGGGTTACGGCTTTAACTGCTTATGTAACTACAATTTTTGCCCACATTGAGGATGTTTTGAGGTAGCGCGATCACGCTATTCTTGACCAAACCAAAAAATGTTTAGAGTTAGTAAGGCGATGGAGACGGTAAATTAAAATATCAAATCGGAGAAAAGGTATAAGGTGAAGGGGAATCTGTGCGATCGCGCTTGGGAATTTGTCCTGGAAAGCCCCATTTAACGAGACAGTAGATAGCAAAATTAGCTGTGTTAAAATCACAATCTAATAACGTGTAGGCGATCGCTTTTTTGGTGAGTGCGATCGCGGATATTGTCGGCTGCGTTACGGCAAGATTTATGCTTTATGCGCTACGTTGTTTCTCGCAGTTCGCTGGCGCGTAGTGATAGTGTTCTGGATAGGCGATGAGGAGATAGAACGATAGAGTTTCCTCCAGGATTGAGCTGGATTCAATAAATCATCAGGTAACTGAGGTGGCATCATGTATAAACCCCTACAAAAGAAAAATTCCTCCTGGACTCCAACAACGGCACAGAAAAAGAGCAAGAGTCCGTCTAAATTAGGGCATTTTTCGATTCAACCCAAGCCAAATCAAAAATCGTCTCAGTCGCCGGAAA
>NZ_JAVJTO010000154.1:0-15578 GCF_040220235.1 Coleofasciculus sp. B1-GNL1-01 | reverse complement strand
TGTCAGCCTGACTATATATTTTTTATTCATCAAAGAACTCTAGGAGAACTTAGGTTGAGAACGCTCACTCTCAATTAGGATACACAGACAAGGTCAACTCGTCAAAGCTGACTGGACAGCCCACTAGCGTCAGAACCATTGACCCCCTGTTGCCAAATGGAATAATCCCAAAAGGCAGAAGGGGAAGCGGATTCTCGTACTCCCCTCTTCCAACCCCCCCTAAATCCCCGCATGACCTAACGCTAACCCTGCAACCAGCATCCCCAGAACCAAAAACGGTTGAGCGCTGGCTTGATATTTCACATCATTTTCCAGGGGCGATCGCAGGAAGTACATATCCTGAAATGTAATCTGAGGAATAATTAACAGCAACAGGATTGCCGCATAGAGATTTTGATGAATGCTAATCAAATACCCCGCAATCCCAGCTTGAAAAATATCAATCATCAGCACACAAATCCAAGCCGCCGTACCCACACCAAACATCACAGGAATAGACTTCAGCCCCAATTGGCGATCGCCTTCCACACTCTTAAAGTCATTAACCACGGCAATCCCTAAACCTGCCATACTATAAATCAGGGTAAGAATCACAATCGTCCAATTCAGCTCCCCAAATAAAGCATGACCCGCCCACCAAGGAAGGGCAATATAACTCGCACCGAGGGCATAGTTTCCCAGCCAACCATTCTTTTTCAACTTCAATGGCGGCGCTGAGTAAATATAAGCAAGAAACGCCCCAAAAAGCGTTAAACAGGTTAACGTGGGAAACTCATGACCCACCCATTGATCTAACCCATACGCCACACCGATACCCGCTAGCAGCAGCACAACAATCTGAGTCACCACTTGAGGCACCGAAATTGCCCCAGAGGGAATCGGGCGGTAGGGTTCATTAATCGCATCCAGTTCGCGATCATAGAAGTCATTCAGGGTTTGAGTATACCCCGCCATCAACGGACCCGACAGCAACATACAAGTTACCGCTCTCAGAATATCTTCTGACGTCCAGGTATATCCACCACCCGACGCTGCGCCACACACCACCCCCCAGATTAGGGGAATCCAGGTAATCGGTTTCATTAACTGGAGACGAATCTTCCAGATAGATTTTTCACCCGGAGCGGCACCTTTCATGCCTAAAAGTTGGCGAGTTTTACCCGTTTTATCGGTTTGTTCTGTTGATGGAGAATTAGACATTTTAGTATTGAGTTTTGAGTGTTGAATTTTAATTTTGTAGGGGCGGGTTTAGGGATTTCCTTATGGGTATTGATGGTAAGGTTTGTACAAAACCCGCCCTAACCGATACGTAGGGGCAGGTTTAACTATTTTCGTTTGAAATGGTGCGTTACTCCTTTGAATTGGTGCGTTACGCTTCGCTAACGCACCCTACGCACCCTACGCACCCTACCCGCCCCGACGAATGACGAATGACATAAGACGAATGACATAAGACAATCAGAACGAAATAATTAAACGCTGATCTTGGAACTTCGCCCCTTTCACAGCTTGACCACTCAATTGGGGTGGAAGCCAAATATTACGCCGCTGATCGCCCGCTTCAATCGTCACCTCTGGACCATATTGGGTAAGTTTCACCTGCTTTTTGTCGAAGCCCGGTAAAAACAAACTAACTTGACGATTCGCCACATCTATGCTAATAGCCTTGGGCGCTTGCATCGCTTGTTTAAAATCAGGCAAAGCATCCATCAACGGTTGCCAGTCAGCCACCTGAGATAACTGAGGCAAAGCGCTAACCGTTAACGGGGCAAATTCAGCCGCTAACGTATCCGTTGCGGGAATTTGGTTCAACAGAACCCCCCCCACCGTCAGATTCACCTGCTGGGCGCTTCCCCAGAAATATTTAGCCGTCGCTAAAGCCGCCGTATCTCCCGTGGTCACCAAATACGCCGCCACCCGATTCGGATCAGCCACAGCCGTTTTACCCTGTTCCAGCATTTGGTTAGTTTGCTGAGTCGGTTTATTGGCAAAATCGTCGGGTGTCCAGGTCACATTGAGAATAGCGCTGGTAACAGGTTGGATAAATGGGGAAATCGCCTTACCCAGATCCGACTCCGTAAAGATTTGGCGAAAGCGGCGAAAATACCAACTGAGAATTTCTGGCATCCCCAGCATCCTCAAAGTGGCTTGATCGCCGCTGCCATCGTAGATAATCACATCATACTCACCACTGGCGTCATATTCGCGAATCGCATTCAGGGCTAAAGCACTATCCATCCCCGGTAAAATGCCCAATTCTTGACCATAGACATTTTTCAGCGTTGGCGATCGCAAATACTCCGCCTCTAGCTTTTTCACCTCGTCCCAACTCTGTTCCAGGAGGAGAGTAGACTGAAGCTGAACCGCTTTCAGATTCGGTTCCACCTCCGTCGGATCAGCCCTGGGGACGGTTCCCAATAAAAGTCCGAACGCTGGGGTGGGATCTTGCCCGACTAAAAGGACACGCTGACCAAGATTTGCGAACTTTTTAGCCGCCGCGATCGCGATTGTGGTGCGACCGGTGCCGCCTTTGCCTAAAAAGGTGAGAATAAAAGCCATGATTTTGTTGGACGCTGCTGGGGAAGTCGTCACTAACTGACGGGTTTGAGTTCATCTTCAAAAAACCAGGTTGCCGTGCTGTCGTCAAATTCGACGATCGCACCGACACCGCTGCCATCTGTCATTTTAAAGTCTTTGACGATGCCAACTTTCCCTAGTTTATTCACGATATCGCCCGACACCCGGTCTCTGAGACGACAAACTTGAACTTTTTGACCAATCTCCATTATTGCTGCTAGTACTTTTAATAGGATGAACCATTCCAAAGTGTACCGGAATCTGGGAAGTTTTGACCCGATTACAACCTTCGAGGACATAGTTTTGAACATGTAGGGGCGGGTTTTACGACTAACGCTGCGGTTCCAACCACTAACTTAACTAAACCCGCCCCGACCAAGGTTTGCTTCCCCTGCTCCCAGACGCGCCATGGCGCGTCTCTACATGCTCCCCCGGCTCTGTTCATCTCCCACTTGCCATCCGCTCCTGGGCTTCTATCAAAGCGCGTCGGACTTGCTTAAACCCTGTCCCTCCGTAACTATTACGGGCAGAAACCACCTGAGTTGGTGCGATCGCGTCGTAAATATCCTCCTCAAAGGCAGGATGGATTTCTTTCCACTCTTGCACCGTTAAGTCTTTCAGCAGTTTACCCGCCCCTAAACAAGTTCTCACCACTTTACCCACCAAGTTATAAGCTTCTCGGAAGGGAACCCCTTTACTTGCCAAATAATCCGCCACATCGGTAGCGTTGGAGAAATCTTCCGCCACGGCTGAGGCGAGACGTTGAGGACAAAACTCTAACCCCTCCCGTAACAGAATTGTCATGGCTTCCAGACACCCTTTGACGGTTTTCACGCTGTCAAATAGCGCCTCTTTATCCTCCTGCAAATCCTTGTTATACGCCAACGGCAATCCCTTCATCAGTACCAACATGGCTTGCAGATGCCCAAACACCCGCCCCGTTTTGCCCCGTACCAATTCCGGCACATCCGGGTTCTTCTTTTGCGGCATAATACTCGAACCCGTCGAGCAATTGTCCTTGAGGGTAACAAAGCCAAACTCCTGAGACGCCCAGAGAATAATTTCTTCTGACAATCGGCTCAAGTGAACCATAATCAGACTCGCCGCCGTCAAAAACTCAATGGCAAAGTCGCGATCGCTCACCCCATCTAAACTATTACGATAAACATCACCAAAGTCCAGCAGAGAGGCGCTGTAGTGCCGATCAATTGGGAATGTCGTCCCCGCTAGCGCCCCACATCCCAAAGGAGAAATATTCACCCGCTGGTAAATTTCCCCCAATCGTAACCAATCCCGTTGCACCATTTCCCAATACGCCAACAAATGATGGGCTAAACTCAACGGCTGGGCGCGTTGGAGATGGGTGTAGCCAGGGATTAAGGTTTCGACATGGGATTCAGCCAGAGTCAGCAAAACCCCTTGCATCTCTCGTAACTGAGAACGAATTTGAGTAATTTGATCCCGCAAATAGAGTCGGGTATCAGTCCCCACTTGGTCATTTCGCGATCGCGCCGTGTGTAGTTTTTTCCCCACATCGCCCACAAGTTCCGTGAGGCGTCGTTCCACGGCAAAATGAACATCCTCAGCGTCAATACCGGGATTAAATTTTCCCTGGCGATATTCTGAACGAATTTGTTCTAACCCGTTCACCAGTTGTTCTGCTTCAGCGGCTGAAATAATGCCAGTATGGGCAAGCATCTTCGCATGAGCCACCGAACCCGTCAGATCATACTCAATCAGTTCGATATCGAACCCAATACTGGCATTGAACTGTGCGATCGCCGGATGCAGTGCCGATTCAAATCGCTGACTCCACGTTGTTTGTTCCGTCACAATACCGATTCCCTAGTACAAAAAGGCAGAAGGCTCCAAGGCGGCAAGGTTTATAGGAGTTGCTTGTTCGCCTCTTGTGAACAGGTGGGTTATTCCCGCGCCTGCTGCATTAATCCTGTGTTTTTTATCGTTTATCCTCTTCACCAATGACGAAGGACAAATGACAAATTACCCAAACGAACTCATCCCCCGAAAAATATAACCGATAACTAAACCAATCAAAAATGCCCAGACTTGACCCGATTCAATGAAATTATTAAACGCCTGTTGAATTTGACCCAAAATATCTGGATCTTCAAATTGCTGGGCTAACACCAGTCCATCGGTTAGCCATGGACTCACCAAGTCAATCAGGGGATGAAGACCCGTGACAACAGACGTTAGAGCTTGCACTTCCACAACAGCCATGGTGATGATTGCCTTTAAATAGGTTACTCGGAAGATTTTACCTGCAACACGACCAAGGTCATATCATCTCCGTTACGGTTTTTTCCACCCATAAACTCTCCCACCCGCTCAAACAGGTAATCTAGGATGGGTTTGGAGCCTTGGCGATGTTCACACGCCCACTTAAAGGCTTCAATCAGATTTTCCTCATCAAAGCGATCGCCGTGTTGATTGGCGACATCGGTAAATCCATCAGTGTAATAGATGATCGTGTCTCCTACATCAAGCTGGATTTGAGCATCTTCATACTCAGAATCTGCCTCTAAGCCAATCAGCATCCCATCTGTATCCAGACGCTGGATAGAATGAGTAGACGCCTGCCATAAGAAGGGGGGATTATGGGCAGCATTGCTATAGGACAAAATTCGGCTTTGGGGATCGTACTCTGAATAAAACAGGGTGACAAATCGATTGGAATTTTCTAAGTCAGCATACATTACCCGATTCAAATGTTCCAGGATACGGGCAGGGGTATGACGGTTGAGGACTTCTGCCCGCAGCATACCCCGCGTCATTGTCATAATCAAGCCGGCTGGCACGCCTTTGCCCATAACATCGCCAATAACCACGCTCCAGGGTACGGAGGCTTTGTGGTTATCAATCGTTTGACTATCACAAGGCTGTATAGAACGAAGCTGATCATAGTTGGTGGGAATAAAATCATAATAATCCCCACCGACTCGATTTGCCGTCTGACACCGAGCCGCCAGTTCAATTCCTTGAATCGAGGGACATTGACGGGGGAGGAGGCGTAATTGGATTTCCGCGCCAATTTCCAACTCTCGATCTAAGCGTTCTTTTTTACGAAGTTCTACAGTCAGTTCATCATTCGCGATCGCGACGGCGGTTTGATCGGCAACTAACCGGACTAACTTCTGTCGGGTTGGCGTCCAGTTATAGTTTAGGTCATCGGTAAACACATACAAACGCCCTCGTTCGACGTTTTTAATTAAAATCGGTGTGCCAAATAACTGAATATCTGTGTCTAAATAGCGATTGACCTGATCGTCAAACGATGACCAAATGGCGTCCAACTGTTCTGGACTCATTACCGATTTTCCATCCTCATTGCCTTGAGCCGCGATCGTCTGAGTTGCCCGTTCAAGCGCTGGACGCAAGGTTTGACACTCTTGATTATCTTGGCAATGCATCTGTTCTAGCCGGAGTTGACCATTTGGTTTTAACAAAACCAATGCGCCTCCCTCCGTATCGGTTACCCGTGCTGACATCAAGGGAATTAATTCTAAAAATTGATTCAAATTGTTGAAGCTGCGTAGGGCAAATCCCAGTGAGCTTAACAAATCTTGGATTTTATGTTGTTCTCGGTGTAGGCAAGCCACAAGTTCTTTCAGGGCGGAAACGGGTGTTCTGTCAGAAGCCGCGATATAGGGTGTGCCATTCGCTGAATTAGGGGGTTGGCTGGGGAAGGGGCGTGCTGTCATCACATCAGGGTTTGGGAGCATCACTTTTTACTCAAGATATAGTCCAATCGGAGGTAGTCTCTACACTTATGGTCTTCAAGTAGCTATTGAAACACTTTTGACCATCCATGCTTCCATAAGTAAGTTGGAAACGTCCGGACAGCCTTCTTGCAGGCATGAATAGGACAATATAAAAAGCGTGGGAAAATCCCGATGACATCCTATCTTAACGCTGTTGGTCTTTGGCGCTGTACTGAAGTCTGTTCCGGTTATTGTATAAGTATTTGACTGATTTTAGGTGTCAATCATAACGCCAATTGAGTATTCTGCCAACGTCCATCTGGGGGATTGGTTAAACGCTGTCTCTTTTTAATCGCCCATCAAGCCTCCAAAATCACGATTAGCTCTTCAGGAATCCGCCATTTTTTCTATCGATTGGCAAATATAGCACTACGCACACACGTTAGGACAAAATCAAGAAAAATTAAAATCGCTCAATCCCTTTTCAGGTAAGCTTTTGTCTTCACTATTGCCTATTGCCTATTGCCTATTGCCTAGCGCGTAGCGCTATAAAAGGTACATTTACCCTTTTCTTCGACCAGGATAATAGAGCAACCGCTGATATCGGACAAAACCCATAAGAATTTAGTAGAGACGTTCCGCCGGAACGTCTCTACCACAGTTTGCTTGTCCTAAGTTATGTGTCTACTGCTATAGCAGAAGGCAGAAGGTTTATTACAGCTAGGTGGCATTTGAGCTATTCCATCTGTCCTAACCTTCATGGTGACTGCTATATATTGAATCCGTGTACTGCCCAAGCGGATAAAGAGAAAGCTCTTTTAGCTTAATTACTCAACACTTCTACATCATGACGGAAAGCAATTAAAGCATGACTATTCTCCATTTCGGCTAAGCTTTGGAAGATCTCGTCAGAGACTTCTGCGGAGACAACGCTTTTCATCTCAATATTGGTGTTATACCCAACAATATCTCCCATGCGCCTGCCATGACCCCCTTCACCGAGGACATCGTTTACGGTAAATCCCGTTACCCCTTTGCTTTTGAGCAGTTTGATTAAACGCTCTTTGAGTACAGATTCACTGATAATCGTGATTAAGACAGCGGGTTTGACGGGAATGGCTTCAGTAGACATAAGAAACTCCTAACAATGTTTGTTTAGGGAAAGATGACAGGCAAAGAATAACTCAATTCCTGTACCAATTCGAGATTTTCCGGAAAAGTTCACCGTCTCAGACTTCTGTTTGGCAATCGGGCAGTCGTTTTAATCCACTCCCGCAGTCGCTGTCGCAGCTCATCGATATTCGGCGTTTGTTTACCATAACGCCAGCGTACATAAGCTTGAGAAATGTCATCAATCACGGTGGCTGATTCAGAGGATTGCTGCTGACGCATGACCCTAGCATATTCTAGCGGCGTCTGGGCGGGGTGCTTAATATATCCTCTAGCTTTCAAAACCTTTAACATTTGCTGGTAAAGCCGTTCCATGGGTGGTAATTTCCCTAACCAGCGACGGTAACGCCAGGTTTGCCACTGTACCCAGCCTAACCAACCCACGAACCCCAGCGCGATCGCGAAAATTAATCCGCCAAACAATCCCATCCAACTACTGGAGAAGATCACCCACAGTCGCACAATCAGCCGCAGCAGCGAACCCACAACTAGATTCCACAATTCGCCGATAAAATTGCTGACGGGTGAAGGGAGCCATCCAGCCACCCACTGCCAAAACTGACGCAGAACGCTAAAGGTTGCTGTATCTTCCACACTTTGGGGGACTAATTCGTGTCCAGGAATGGGGTCAAAGGCAAACCAGCCATAGTTGGGGAAATATACCTCCGTCATGGCGTAAGCATCGGTATTTTTGACCACATATAAGCCCGTGAATGGATTAAATTGACCCGTACCAAATCCTACGACTAACCGCGCCGGAATCCCAATCGAGCGTAGCATGATGGTTAAGGCAGTGGAAAAGTGATCGGGATACCCGCCTTCATAGTTAAACAGAAACGCTTCAACTAAATCCTCGTCTTCTTGTAAATAGGGAAGTCCAAAGGGATTATCGGGAATTCGATACCGTTGTTTCAGGGCTTGAGCCAGATATAGGGCTTTTTCGTAGGCAGAGGTGAGGGGGTTGGAGGAGGTGGCTAAGAGTTGTTCGGTTTTTTCACGCACCTTATCCGCGATGTCTGGCGGAACATCAAGATAGTACTTCTGGATATTGTCGGGATAAGTTTCCGGGGCTTGTTGGAGTTGAGTGCGATCGCGCACGGGTACTTCCGATACTACCGTATAGGTCAATCCTTCCAGTAACGCTAGGGGCGATCGCAAACTACCTTCTGTATCAATGCCGACTTCCTTGGTGGGAAAATAAAGACTTTTCGGATAACTCAGGGCGGGAATAATATTCGGCAGTTCCGACACGGCGGTATAACTTTGAATCACCCTTTTTGTCCGACCCAAATTAAAGCTAGTCGGATAGAGTGCAAATCGATAAGACCAAGGCGGACGAGTCACATCCAGCACCTGATCTTCGCGAGACAATTCCCATCCTTGACCTGTATACTGGTCAAACCCCTGCACGCGCCAAAATCCAGGGGCTTGGGAACGCACCCGCAAGACGACTTTTGGCTTTAAAGCACCTCGGAGATTCTGGTTAATCTGAGTACCAAAGCCATAGTAAAACGTTTCATCCATTTCACCCGCACCCCGACTGGGAGAGGTTCCCTCACCACCAGAACCTTCCCCTTCACCCTCACTCACGTATCCGGGATTATTCACGTTTCCAGTATCCCCATCTAGATCATCCCAATCCAATGGCGCACTCACGGGAAAGGTTTGCAGTTGATAACCGGGAAATCGAGGCATTAGAGCAAAAATCCCTAACCCCAGGGCGATAACTACTAACAAAAAAATACTTAACCGTCGTAGTGACAGCGGCGAAGAACGTTTAGCTTTTTTCCTAGACGTTTTCCGTTTTGGTGATAAACCGATGCGGGATTGGTAATCGAGGATGAGTGTGGGTAACGCAATCGCTAAAAATATCAACAGTAGCGGGGCAAACGCTAAGGTTTGGCTCAGGGTTCCTGCTACCCCCAACAAAATCAGCCCGATTACCATCGAATAGCCTAAATCCTTGCGCCGGGGCAAGTCAAAGCTGTGGAGAACTTGGACTTGAATCAATAATTCTGCGAGAACGAGGCGGGTATCATTGAGGCTGGCTAATAAATTATTAAAGAATACCCCCATAGCGATTAGCATCCCAATCGCCAAAAAGAACTTAACCGCAATGTTGCGATGGCGGCGACGATACCAACTCCAGGTTGCTCCCACGATAGAGAGGGGTACAGCCCAGACACTCATCTGAGTTTCAGCAGCAATATCGGTGGCGATAATTCCCACAATCACTAGCCCCTGGACTAGGACTCGTAATCCTATCGAGTCTTCGGTTTGAGGCAGTGGCATTGTGCCAAGACGCTGCCACACCTGATTTAGACCAGGTAGACGCCGGATTCGCTGCATCCCTGAAGGGTTCGACATAACAATTGACTCTCTTGTGTGCGAGATGGCTGTTAGCTTAAATTCACGGGTTCAATCTATTGTATCTAAGTCCACAGTCGGGAGTGAGAGAAGCTCCCAAGTCTAACAGCTAGCACTTAATCCTTACCCCTTACATTGTTGGGTAAATCGCAAAAACCAAGGGGTTTTGGTCTGAGTCTTGGAACCGAATTTCCAGGGGATAGGTTTGATTCGGCGGCAAATCAAAGGCTTCAACACTCACATAGCCGGGATAGGTGCGCTCTGATACGGCTGATCCTTCAGATGTACGCAAGGTCAAACTGCCACTTTCGGGTAGATTGCTGATCACCCGCAGGGTGGGAACACCTTCTTGGATCTGGTACTCTGCCTGGACGGTGATAACGCCGACAGCGGTTTGCCATTGGCGTTCAACCGGAGGCTGGTTGGGTGAAAGGGATACCGTCAACGTGCTAATAATTTCTTTAGCCGCTAACAATGCCAGAATCATTTGTTGCTCTGGAGTTGCTTCGTCATAGGGTGGAGATGGAAGTTCCTTGAGCAACAGTTGCAGTTGTTCAGGGTCACGACCCGATCCCGAAGACAACAGTACCATTTGCGCTTGATTATTCAGCAACTGGAATTGGGCAGGGAATAAGTTTTCCACAGCCTTGACCATTTTTCGCCCCAATTGATAGGGAGAATAGACTGACTCCGAACAAGCGTTAAATAGAGTGACTAAAACGTTTTCCGGGATGGGGACAGGTAGCGGTAGGTTCAAGAGTTGGGGTGTCCATACCTGAACCGATGGAACCCCAGTCGAGGCTATGCTGTCTGAGATATCAGGTTCGTATTCATGAATATTCGTCTCCCAGGGGAATAAGGGGGGATGACGCTCAATTTCTACTTGCAGTTTGCGCTTAATTAGCGCCTCAAAACGATTTTGCACGATCGGCATATCTCCCAAGTTGTAGGGGCGGGTTGTACCGCCCGGTTCAATGTCCTCACGAGTAGGAATGTCTTCTGAACCCACTCGCGTGTGGTCATTAGCGGTGTCGCCAGTTATAGTGGGTGCAATGTTCACGTCTTCAACATCCAGTGGATCTAACTCATCAAATTGAAAATTTGCTGCTTCTAGCTCATCGATAGGGTCTAACCCGTCGGGTTGCCCATGGACTGATGGTGTAGCAGCAGGAACGGACTCTTGTAGCAGCCAAGCCATTAAGCGGCTGTATAGGGTGTCCGAGTTATTGTTTATGTCACTATTCATCTTCAGATGCACCTGATCCGGATACTGAACGATTGCGAATATCCCAGGCAATTTCCAGCAATTTAAACCATCGCTTGTCAACCTGAGTCACTGTACAACTTAGGGCTTGGGCTATTTCTTGGGTGGAATGACCCTGCTGCTTGTGGTGCAGCAATTCCCGCTGTTGGGGATCAATTTTGTTCTGAAATAGCTGCCACTGGTGGGGGGTTAACCCCAGATTTTTCTCTAAATCGGCTTCTAGCCATTGATGAACAAGTTCCCAACGGTGAGAAAGGGCAAACCGAATTAAATGATACTTAAATCGTTGCTGTAAGTAATCCCTCTGACGGGGGGTTAATCCTAATATCTCCTCAATTTCGCTCGTCGGCAAGTCTTGTAGACGCAGGGTGAAGTAGTCGGCACAATCGTGTTGTTGCCGTTCTTCGAGATAGGCGAACAATTCCTCAACAACTTTATCCCGCAGGTTGGCTTCCAGGGGTTCGGGTTCAGACGCCACCATCACCTCTCGCACCTGCTGAATCGCGGCATCGTTCCAGGTATTTTCTGAATCGGGAGTCCCCCCTTCGGCTGCGGTATCCATGTCTACCGAGGTTTCTGGGGGTTGCTGTTGAGAAAAGGTTTGCGCCCGCAAGATCAGCAGTTGCTGGGATCGCCGCCCGGGTAACGGAATACGGCGCTTGGCATACCGTTCGGTAAACGCCATGTACTCCGACAACTCCAACAGCGATCGCGGACGATAATTCTCGTCAATGGATGTCTCACGCCGAAACGCATTTAAGGATTCCACATAAAATCCCTGTAAGAAATCCTCAATCAGGGTAACGCGGGCTTGATAGCTCGCGGGGGTTTGAGATGGGGTAATGTAACGGTAAACGATCGCACTCAATGTACTCTGAAGGTCGATTCGTCCCCGATGAGATCCAAGGCGGTAATACTTTAAGACTTGTTTGAGGCGATGGTTGGCTAGGGTCTTTGCCCAGCTTTCAACATCTCCAGACGTCTTAATTCGATGGCTTTCATTACAAATTCGAGTGACTTCATTTGCTAAACGCGCTGCTACATCCCGGCAGTTCTGCTCGGATGCAGTCGTAGACTGCCGGAGTTCGTTAAATAGCAGTTGAAAAATAGCCTCCACGCCCTGGCAGACTTCCCTCATGATGTTCATTCTTTCACAAAGACCCTAACACACATATCAACAACCGTTTTAATCTGGGTTTAGACTCATACATAGCAGTAAGAGGTACTCGAAAAGAGGATCGCTCGATGGATTTAACCCAACAAATTCAAGCTCTGATTGACAATGCCCCGGCTGACGGGACGACGCCGAAAATAGTTGAGGCGATTGCCCCTGTCCTAACCACGCTTGCCAGTCAGTTACACCACTCGGACTATCATATTCTCCAAACCCTAGATCAAGGTTGGGTGGTAACGACCCTGAGTAATCGTGCCCAGCCTGAGGTCGAAAAAAATGTTGTCTATGCTTTTCCTACACTCAAAGACGCGGCTGATTTTCAATCCAATTGGGACCCTCAAATCATCGCGATGCCCGTGCCAGTCACTCACATTTTGTTCCAGATGTTAGCCCTTAACACGGTAAATAGCACCGTTTTCTTTGATACACCTGGTAATTTAACAGCCGGAACCGAGGTGCGTCGAGAGGATCTTCAACGCTTGGTTCAAACTCAGCTCCAGCATACTCAATCAGCACCTCGGTCATATCCTAGCAACCTCCCCCCAGATATCGCTTAAGATATCGCTTAATTTAAATTAACCTACAGCCGCTAAAATTCTAGGGACTTGAGGGGAGGGCGATCGACAAACCGCCAATTCGGTGCTAGAGGTTTCTCTAACCTTAACCTTTTGGTCAGCTTTGGCGCTGTTAGTTCTCCTGAAAACCCTGGCTTTCCTATTGTAAGCGGTTATAGTCGTTATCCAGTGTCAACGCCTGTAATTTATATCACAGAGGATAACCATGTCTGAATGTCCTGTTTGTCAAACCCAATATATCCCAGGTAATGTGCATCGTTGCTCTGTCTGTGGGTGGGATTTGACCCCCTATCCACCTGCCTTGGCGCAGTCTGTACCCTCAGAATTTTGGCAGCAGCAGTCCGTTCAATTAGATTGGGCGAGACAGATGTGGGCGAAATGGTCATTTTCCCAAGGAGTTTGGCAAACCCTTTCTCCCCTAAAAGAACACTTAGACCAGATTCAACAGCAGCTTCAGCAGGCACAACAGGAACGGCAGGATTTACGGGAGCAACTCCAACAACTGCTGCCGCAACTGGATCAGCCCTTACCCACACTAAACACCGAAAGTCACCAAGAGTCAACACCATTACCTCCTCTGGAAGTCGCCGTTTTAAATTATGAATTAATTGAACATCAATTCACGCTCAATGATTTTTCTGACTCGGTATTATCGGTTGCCATTAGTCCAGACGGCGAAACCTTAGTGAGCGGCGGTTACGATAATATGATTAAACTGTGGAATCTCCAAACTAGGGAGATAATTCACACCCTTGCCGGACATACCGACTCCGTTGTTTCTGTTGCCATTAGTCCGGATGGTAAAACCTTAGTCAGTGGCAGTGCTGATAATACTCTGAAAATGTGGAACTTAAACACTGGCACAGAAATAATGACGGCTGATGAACATTTGGATTCCGTGTTATCGGTAGCGATTAGCCCCAATCGTAAAACCGTAGCCAGTGCCAGTTCTGACGGTACGATTAAGCTGTGGGATTTGATCACCGGCTATGAGATCCGTACCTTATTTGGTCATACAGACGCCGTATTGTCAGTGGCGATTAGTCCAGATGGACAGAATCTAGTCAGTGGCAGTTCTGATGATACGATTAAAGTTTGGAATCTCAAAACCGGGAAAGAAATCCGCACCTTAACTGGGCATAGAAATTCAGTTTTGTCGGTGGCAATTAATCCCGATGGACAAACAGTCGTGAGTGGGGGATATGACGATACGATTAAAGTTTGGAATCTGAAGACCGGGGAAGAAATCCACACCATTACAGGTCATGAAGATTCCGTCTTATCGGTTGCTGTCAGTCCAGCGGGACAAATGTTAGTTAGTGGCAGTTCTGATAATACCGTTAAGGTTTGGCATCTGAAAACAGGCGAAGAAATCCACACTTTAAGGGGTCATTCTAGCTCGGTTATTTCCGTGGCGTTGAGCCGAGATGGTAAAACAATCGCCAGTTGCAGTTCTGATAAAACGATCAAGGTTTGGCACGTTTTGAGCTGATGTCTTATGTCATTTGTCTTATGTCTTATGTCATTGGTAAGGGGCTAACTTTACCTAACGTAATATCGTTCAGTTTATTCTCACCATGACTGAAGAAGCGTTTTAGTCCATTTTAATGGACTTAAGCTATTAGCCCGGAGTTTGAACTCCGGGCGGATGTCGGGATTGACTGAAAAATCTAAAATTCTCTACAAAATTGATTTAGAAAATCTTATAATTGTCAGAATACTCTAACAACTATCTTATTATAACAAGCTGACTTGTATCACTGTTCAATAAGACTTGAATCACATTTAAAGTTGAACGATATCACAGACGTTTCTGTCTAGCATCACGGTATTCCTTGACCAGATTATTTATACTAGGTAATGTCGAGTTCTGACTTGTCCTATGCAAGTCCCCGTTAGACTTTTACCCGGCGCGATCACCGATTTATTTGCCCAAGTTAGTATGTGTCAACTACCGCACACCAACCCCTAGGGGTATGGTGTGGGCTTGAAAAAGCCTGTTGACCAGACGGTTAGTTTATATAGCTAGCAGCCGTTAAGACTAAGAGTTAACGTTCGTACCAAGGGATGCGTGCCAGTTCCTTGCTCTACAACTGGGTGATTAAACAGGTCATTCGGAAAAGCCAGTGTTACTCAGAAAGTACCGGGTCTTAACACCGTCGAGGCAAACTTTACCAGTAATGAGAGTCTCAAAGTAATGCGAGTTTTCGTACTAGATAAAACCTTGAAATCTCTTGATCCCTGCCACCCTGCAAGGGCAAGAGAACTACTGAACAAAGGGAGGGCTAAAGTATTTAAACGCTATCCATTTACTATTGTTTTACCGGATAGAGTTATTGAAGATTCAGTTACTCATTTTCACCGAATTAAAATCGACCCTGGTAGCAAAACTACTGGGATTTCGGTTGTCCAAGAGGAGACAGGGCGAGTTACAAACGCCTTGGAAATCTCTCACCGAGGGCAGCAAATTAAAGACGCTCTTGATTCACGCAGGGCATTGCGAAGAGGAAGACGTAATCGTAAAACCCGTTACCGCCAACCTCGTTTCTTGAACAGAACCCGTAAAGAGGGATGGTTGCCACCATCTCTTGAAAGTCGCATTGCCAACATTGAAACTTGGGTGAGGCGAATCAGGAAACTTTGCCCAATTACCGCTATCTCTCAAGAGCTAGTCAGGTTCGATTTGCAGCATAAGCAAAACCCTGAGATTAGCGGGATAGAGTACCAAA
>NZ_JAVJTO010000153.1:0-30526 GCF_040220235.1 Coleofasciculus sp. B1-GNL1-01 | reverse complement strand
TGGGCAAGACCAAAAGTTGTGAGCTAACAGAAACAGTGCGATCAGGTGACAATCCTTAGGCAGTTTTACTGTAACGCTTACAAGCGAGATTCTATGAGTGAAAAATTATTGATTGATACTTGAGTAAAGGACTTTCAGACCCCTGCGCTCGATTACAAGCCCCTTCCACAGTAAAGGGAGCCATCAATTGACCCTGACAAAGAGCTGCAATCATATTTACTCGCCCCTGCCTTCGTCCTGACTTCAACGCCTGAAACCTTTCTCCTTAATTATAATTCCTCAAATAAGATGGGTCACGCCACTACTGGTGGACAGATTTTCCGATGATGAACTGTAGGGGCGACCCGCTTGCATCAATTCACAACGGTGTCCATTCAATTGACTCGGGTCGCCCTTTACTCAATGGCGCTGTTGATAACCTGGTGGGTTACGGCGGATATAGGATTAGATGGTTCGTTTCTTTAACGGAGTACCGCCTAACCCACCCTACTGGTGGACACTCAAATCGGGTTTATTTGCCCAAAATCGACTGTTGCTCAACCTCCTGTTCCCATAACACCTCTGCGGACTCTGGTACTAAACTCAACTGCACCGCACAGGCTTTTAACTCCGGTTGCCCAGAATCCGGACAAGATTCTGGATGGGTCAAGGCGTTCGCTTCGGCATTGGCTGCCCACAATGCCCCCCAATGCATTGGCACAAATACTGTCCCTGGCGCGATCGCTTTCGTTACCTGAGCCGGAAACCGACTTTTGCCCCGGCGCGATCGCACTTCCACCCAGTTCCCCTCTTCAATCCCCAATTTCTGGGCATCACGGGGATGGATTTCTAGGAAGGGTTGCGGATGCATTTGCTGAATCTTGGGAATTCGACCCGTCCGAGTTTGGGTGTGCCAGTGACCATAAAGGCGTCCCGTTGTCAAGACCAACGGATAATTTGGATCAGGGGGTTCTGCTAATCCCCGTGAGTGATACGCGGCAAACTTTGCCCGTCCATCGGCGGTGGGGAAGCGCCAATCTGTATACAACCGTTTTGAATTGACTCTATCTCCTCTGCCCTCAGACGCGCCATGGCTCGTCTCTACATCTTCCGGATGGGGCCACTGAATTGGAGCCTCCTGTAACTGCTCATAGGTAATACCCGTCATATCGCAAACCCGCCCACGAGTCAGTTGCACAAACTCCCGATGCACCGCCGCCGAATCCGCAAAGTCAAACTGTTCCGTAAACCCTAAACGCCTCCCAACTTCGGCAAAGATTTCCCAATCGGCTCTAGATTCGCCCACTCGATAGCGGAATTGGGGACATAAGGTTACCACCCGTTCAGAATTCGTCATCGTTCCCGTTTTTTCACTCCACTGAGCCGCAGGAAGGATGACATGAGCATAAGCTGCTGTTTCGGTGGGATAATAGGCATCCTGATATACCGTAAATGAGGACTGCTTCAACGCCGCTTTCGTGCGTTCTAAATCGGGCATACTCACCGCCGGATTCGTCGCTGCAATCCAAAGGAATCCGACTGCACCTGTCTCTAAGCCTAGGATCATATCCCAAGCGCTTAAACCCGGTTCTGGGGAAATTTGCCCCGACTTCAGTCCCCACAAGTGTTCCAATTCTGCCCGATGTTGGGGATTCTTCACCAACCGATAACCGGGAAGAATATGCGCCAGTCCCCCCGCTTCTCGCCCCCCCATGGCGTTAGGTTGTCCGGTGAGGGAAAAGGGTCCAGAACCCGGTCTACCAATGGTTCCGGTCATCAGGTGTAAATTAATTAATGTGCGGACTTTGGCGGTTCCTTCTGAGGATTGGTTCATCCCCATTGACCACAGGGATAACACCCGTTCCGAATCCGCCCAATATCGAGCCGCCTTCTCCAATTCATCTAACCGAATTCCACAGTTACGCGCTACGAGTTCGGGGGGATAGTGGCGAATGATATCGGCGTAGAGGGGAAAATCTCGCGTACAGTCATCAATAAATAGGGTATTAATTTTCCCCCAACGCATTAGTAAATGGGCAATTCCATTCAGCAAATCTATATCCGTACCCGGTCGAATCGCTAAATGCAAATCAGCCGCTTCTGCGGTTGAAGTGCGCCGGGGGTCAACCACAATCATTTTCACCTTACGGTTCTTTTTACAATGCTTGTGCAGGCGATTAAATACGATTGGGTGACATTCGGCGGTATTTGTACCAATTAAAAAGGCACAATCGGTTTGTTCTAAATCCTCGTAGCAGCAGGGAGGTCCATCTGAGCCGAAACTCTGGATATAACCCGATACAGCGGAGGACATACATAGGCGAGAATTGGCGTCAAAATTGTTTGTACCCAGACAGCCTTTGAGTAATTTTTGGGCAATATAATAGTCTTCGGTTTGAAATTGACCGGAACCATACATACAGATGGCTTCAGGTCCTTGGGTAAAGCGGACGGTTTGCAGTTGCAGGACGATGCGATCCAGGGCTTCATCCCAACTGACTCGTCGAAAGGGCTGATCCAGGGAGTCTCGCATCATCGGATATTTGAGACGATTTTTATCCAAGGATTCGCTGATCGTTGCTCCCTTGACACAAACCTTTCCTTGGCTAGAGGGATGAGCGCGATCGCCCCGTACTCGCCATATTGGTGTTCCTTCGCTATCGCGATGAGTGGCTTTACCAGGTTGGGCGGGTGGCGTGACTTCTAAACCACAGCCAACACCGCAATAGGGACAAAGTGTTTTTGTTGAGTTAGTCATTTGTTATTTGTTATTCGTCATTTGTTACACAGTCTGCATAATTTGTTGTCACATTTACCAGTTACCAATACGTCTAATTTTTAACTATCTTTTGGTTCAGGTTAAAGAAATAAATGAGCTTCTTTGGTATAAAAAACAACAAAATGTTAGGGAATATGAAGAAATTACATCGGGAAAATGCTAATTTGACAACCTAGTTCTCAAAGGAGCGATAAACCTGTAGAGACGTAGCCTGCTACGTCTCTACAAAGGGATGTCGATAATCAGCTAAATTACCAATGAATTCTCAACCATCAATGAGGGTGTTCATCCGCCAAAACTGGAACACTTTCGACTGGCAATTCGGTTTCTTCCCCTTCATGATGTGTCGCAAACGATCCTTTGGGTTCTCTGAGGAAGAACCAACAGAGGAAGGTGACGATTAATGCTGTAATTCCTAAGGTTTGGAAGAAAACACGGTTCCCGATATCGCCTTCTGGCAGCAAACTAAATAGGGTGAGATAAGCGACAGCGCCGACATTACCATAAGCACCAACATTACCCGCAATCTGACCCGTGACTCGGCGTTTGATTAACGGTACCATGGCAAAGGTAGACCCTTCACCCGCTTGGACAAAGAAGGAACACCCCATGGTGAGAATAACCGCAGCAGGTAGCCACCAACTCCCATTGACGGTACTCAACATCAGATAGCCAATCCCCATGCATCCTGTCAATACTGTCATTGTCCATTTCCGGCTTCCCAGGGTATCTGAAATTAATCCACCACCGGGACGTGAAACTAAGTTCATAAACGCATAACTAGCAGCAATCATTCCGGCTAATTGCTTACTCAATCCAAATGTTCCTTCAAAAAAGGCAGGAAGCATGGAGACAACTGCTAATTCTGAACCAAAGTTGACCACATACGTTAATTCCAGAAGGGCGACTTGGGAGAAGTTGTAGCGATCATCAGCAGGATACCGTTTTTGATTGGTCATCAGGTCTTTATTCACATCCCAGCATTTGTAAGCCTGGAACAGATATAACCCCAACAGCGCTAACCAGGTGATAATTAATCCGGTTCGATCTAAGAAACCAACGTTACTTAAGCGCCAAGCGAGAACGGCGAGAATCCCCACCAGAGGAACATTCATCAGCATCAGGAAGCCAAAGTCCCGCTTGGTGGTGACTTCTAAGCCACCATGACGCTTGGGCTTCTGATACACTTTACCCGGAGGGGTATCTTGAACGCTTCTGTAGTAAATGACGCCATAGAGTGCAGCAATAATACCTGTGAGTGCGATCGCGAGTCGCCAGTTGATCAATCCACCCCCAGCGCCAACCGTTAATAACGCCGCAATTGTGGGTAGGGTAAAGGCAGATGCAGCGGAACCAAAGTTACCCCATCCCCCATAAATTCCTTCAGCCAAGCCAATTTCTTTGGGGGGAAACCATTCTGCTACCATGCGGATACCAATCACGAAGCCTGCACCCACAATACTTAGGGCTAAACGGCTGATCACTAATTGGCTGAAGTCTTGCGCCAGGGAAAACGCCAGACAAGGAATTGCGGCATATATCAGCAACACGGAATAGGTTAACCGTGGACCAAAACGGTCGAGTAACATGCCGATAATAATACGAGCTGGTACAGTCAGCGCTACGTTACAAATCGCCAATGTCCGAATTTGTGCCGCACTCAGCCCTAAGTCTTCTTGCACGGCTGTGGCTAACGGGGCAAAGTTGAACCAAACGACAAATGAGAGAAAGAAGGCGAACCACGTTAAATGTAAGATGCGGTATCGACCGCGAAATGACCATAATTCTTGCAGCATCTGTTACTTAACCTTATGTAAAAATTTCAGGATGGGGGTTCAATTTAATCGAGCAATTTTTTCATCCATTGAATTCGTCACTTGCTCTCAATTAACCGAAATAATTTGTTTACGGTTCCCCGATGTCCGCTACAAGAATCACACCCTTGCCAGAGAGGTTTCGTATATTTAAATACAAAATCTAGATAAATATGCATTGTCTGCATAATTTTAATTCTTAGATTGCATAATTATAAACTGTCATGCATTTAAGTTGGATATTAGTAGCGAGCAAGATGCTCGCACTACAAGGATGAGAGCCATTATTGACAGTAAGGTTTAAATGCTGAACAGTTTGAAGACTTACGCCAAGGCTCTATATGTATGTAGTGGCGTGACCCAACTAAAATAGGACTTTGTTTGTAGTGAGAACTTTAGTTCTCTAACGCCTAGCTGGAGAGGGCTGAGGTTCCCTCACTACGAACCAAATCTATTCCACAATTTTAGCTGTGCCACGCCAGTAGGGTGTGTTAGCGCAGCGTAACGCACCTGATATAGCTAAAAACAGTAACCCCTTAAGAGTAGATAGAAAACAAAGGCTAGTTTAATTTTTAATTGTTTTTAAATTCTGTACAAAATTTGGCGAATTGTTGATTGGGGATGAGGCTGAAATAAAGCCGCGATTAAATTGCCTCCTATATAAGGAATAGCACAGAAAACTCCCAGTATAGACCGCCATCGTTCCCAATTCAGCAAGGCGCGTCTGGCTGGATAAATGCGCCAGAATCGATTGACTGAACACATCATGGTGTTATCAATTCCGCTGACATCATGCCACCATCCAGCAGGCAAATAAAGCGTTTCTCCGCGTTCTAGAATGACCTCTTGTTTGTGTTCTAGGGCTGGCTTGAACTTAGGAAAGGTGTCAAAATCGGGATCATCTAAGGAGACTTGACTAAAACAGCACCGCAACTTCATCCCATGACGTAAATGACCGAGAATAGGAAAGGGATAAAGATTGTAGGTTTGAGAGGGAGGAAACAAGACAATTTTCTTGACCCCATGCAGTTGGATCAGGGTATTATCCAGGATATCGTAATGCAATCCAGAGCGATGGCTTCCTGAACCCATATACATTTTAAAGTCGGTGACAGGTTGAGTAAAACCAAGTTTGTCGCCCAAGGTTTTCCAGGTAGAGGTTTGGGTTAGTGGGGTAGTCTTGAGGGGCGCTTTTCCCAGATAAAGATCATTCTCTTGAACTTCGCCACAGCGTAAAAGTTCGGCATAATCCGAGAATCGCATGGTTTCTAAGGCGACGCCACTACCGACACGAGAACGTTTAGATTCTCCAGAGTCATATTTAGCCTGTTCGTAATTCCGCACCATAAACTCGCGATCGCCAATTTTTGCACAAAGATACTCCAGTGTCCAATCCGGTTCATTCTCCAGCAATCCGGTAATCACCACAGGTGTCCCGGTTTGTTGATACCGTTGGCTAAATTGTTCTGGCGTGAGGGTGGATATATCGACACGCGGTACAGAGAGAATTGAGGGGTTCATTCGCATATCAAACTCGACAAGGAAACGGGGACAAAGAACAGTCAGGATTTGACAGTTGTTAGCATTTTTGAGGACAGCGAACAGACGTTATCGCCAGGTACTTATCGGGGGAACTTTAACCGAGAACTAGGGAACAAAACCTTAAGAAAGCGCATCTTGGCAAGGGTTCAACTCTATCTCAATCAACAATCCTCCTGAAACTAAGGAGTAGGGGTGGGGACGATATCTGAGAAAATGGGGAAAAAACTTGACAATTTATTCAACAAGTGACAAAAATAATGGAATTTCTGATCAGTCATTGGCAAACAAGCATAGGAATCTGGGTAACGACTCGGAATGCAACCATACCATAAAATGTCGGAAAATGCTGGAAAAATTGCCAAAACCTGATTCGGCTAGGGAGAAACGTTAAATTTCCGCTCAATTTCAACGGGTACGAGGATATCATGTCAAATTATGTACTGCCCCTGTTAACCGCGCTAACTCGACGAGTTAAAGCCAATTTCGTGAACAAGACGCATCAGACGGAGGCGGTACAGGAACGGTTTCTGCTGACGCTGTTGCGACGGTATCAGAACACTGAATTGGGGCGGGAATGGGGGTTGAGGGAGATTAAAACCATTGACCAATTTCGCGATCGCGTCCCGGTTCTGCCCTATAGTAGTTATGAACCCTACACGGAACGCATTTTCCAGGGTGAGTCGAATATCTTAACCCCTGACCCCGTTGTCTATCTTAATCTTACCAGTGGTTCGACGGGTTCAAAGAAGCTGATTCCTGTTACCAAGCGGTTTCAGACTTCCCTAAGAGGGGCGAATTTAACCAGTATGGGTTTCTTGGCTGATGCGCTGAAAACTCGCAACCGTAAGTTTGGTAAACTCTTAATTACCAACTCCGTGCAACCCATGGGACAGACGCCAGGAGGGATTCGGTACGGTTATGCCAGTGTGGGTGTGCTGCGGATGGGAAAGTTTCTCTACCAACAACTGTTTGCCCATCCCTTTGAAACCCTGAAACCGGGGGATAGCCTAGCCCGCCATTACGTTTGCTTACTCTTTGCGCTGCGCGATCGCACGATGCGGGGGATGATTGCTAATTTTCCCATGCTCCTGCTGCGGACGGCAAGTTATTTGGAAACTTACGCCGACGATTTAATTCGGGATTTAGACAAAGGGACAATCGCCAATTGGCTGGACTTAGAATCCGGGATTCGGTCACAATTAGAGCATCAATGGTCTGCTTATCCGGAACGGGCGCAGGAACTACGAGATATTTTAAACCAAGAGGGACGCCTAACGCCGAAACGAGTTTGGTCGGATTTATCCTTTGTCGCCACCGCACGCGGCGGTACATCGGATTTCTACTTTCAGCGCTTTCCCGATTATTTTGGCGATACACCTGTGTTTGGGGCGGTTTATTCCTCAGCAGAAGCCACGTTTAGTATCTATCCCGATGTAGATACGGATGGGAGTGTTTTGGCGATTGAAAGCGGCTTTTTTGAATTTGTTCCCGAAGATCAATGGGACGCCGAACATCCCAAAACCCTACTGGCGACGGAGGTAAAAGTTGGCGAAAAGTATCGCCTCTTAACCACAAATTATAGTGGATTTTATCGCTACGATATTGGCGACGTAATCGAAGTTGTTGGATTTTACAATAAAACGCCCTTGATTGTTTTCCGGTATCGTCGCGGCGGAACGATGTCGGCGACAGCAGAGAAGACAACGGAACACCATGCAACTCAGGTGATGCAAGCCTTACAACAGGAATTTGACGTACCTTTAGAAGATTTTTGTCTAACCCTTTCGGAGAGTCTTGTCACCGCCCATTATTTAGTCAACATTGAGTTAGCGCCTGGTCAACGTTTAGACAATCCCCAAGCCTTCCTCGCCAGTTTTGACCGCAAACTGCAAGACGCCAATACATCCTATGCGGTAAAACGACCGGATAATTATATCCCCGCGCCCCGCTTACGGATATTAGCACCAGGTAGTTTTGCCATTCTACGTCAGCGTCAGTTAGAACGCGGCGTTCCCGATTCTCAATTGAAGTTTCCTCATATTAGCAATGATCGGCAATTTTTGGCAGGGTTAGAAGTCTTAGAAGAGATAAGATTACCAGAGGATAGGGACGTTGATCGTTGATTGTTATGAACCGTCATTGCGCTTGTAGTTGCGCTTTAGCGCCCTAAACGTTAAAACACCAACCATAAACGCTCAAATCATATTATATCCTCACAATTGCTCCTAATTGCAATACTGTAAAAGCCATCATTTCAGAAATTTTTATTCAGGGATATTTAACCAAACATGATATCAGTGCCATTTTACTTCAGCATCAGGGCGCACGTCAGTGCGCCCCCACAGGAATGTGGGTTAAACCTTGATAAAATAGTCAAATCTATTTTTATCTACCGACTGAATCTACTAACTACCTATGGTTTCTTCAATTGATCCCCAATTAGCCATTCAAACCTCAACATCAACCCAACTCCCCCAACCGCCAACCTTTACCTCAAAAGAAGCAGAACGCCTGCATCGCCAACAACACTTAGCCGCCGCCTTCCGTCTATTTGCCCGCTACGGGTTTGATGAAGGAATTGCTGGACATATCACAGTGCGTGATCCTGAATTCACCGATCATTTCTGGGTCAATCCCTTTGGCATGTACTTTGGTCATATCCGCGTTTCTGATTTAATATTAGTTAACCATAACGGTGAAATTGTCAAGGGGGACAAACCTGTCAACGCCGCCGCCTTTGCGATTCACGCCCAAATTCACCAGGCTCAACCTGATATTATCGCCGCCGCCCATGCTCATTCTCTCTATGGTAAAAGTTGGTCAACGCTGAAACGTCACCTTGACCCCATCACTCAGGATGCTTGTGCTTTCTATGAGGATCATGCCCTGTTTGAGGACTATACAGGTGTTGTTTTGAATACAAACGAAGGTGAACGTCTGGCGGAAAGATTAGGCAAGAAGAAAGCGATTATTCTGTGTAATCATGGTTTATTAACCGTGGGACATTCTGTCGATGAAGCCGCCTGGTGGTTCATCGCCATGGATAGATGCTGTCAAGCGCAATTGATGGCGGAAGCGGTGGGTAAACCTAAGTTAATTAATCCAGATACGGCGAAGTTGACTCACAGTCAAGTGGGTTCTCATTCTTTGGGTTGGTTTAGTTTTCAACCGCTTTATGAGATGATGATTAAACAGGAACCCGATTTATTGGATTGATTGGGAAATCCGGCGGAGGAACAGAGGAATGTGTAGAGACGTGCCATGGCACGTCTGGCTTTACTATTCCACAATTTTAGCTGTGTCACGCCGCAATTTTGGGCAAAAATTAAAAGTTAGTCAGGGCGGGTTTTGCCTAAAAGTTATCAGCAATGGCAACATGAAATTTCCTAAACCCGCCCCTACAAATATCGGGTTTTGCAGAAAGGTTATCAGCCATGGCAACACGAAATTTCCTAAACGCTTTACCGCTTACGTAGAGAAACTGTAGGGGCGCAAAGCTTGCGCCCGATTTAATCGTCAAATCTATTCCACAATTTTAGCTGTGTCACGCCGCAATTTTGGGCAAAAATTAAAAGTTAGTCAGGGCGGGTTTTGCATAAAGGTTATTAGCAATGGCGACATGAATTTTCCTAAACCCGCCCCTACACATAAACCATGGCACGTCAGGATTTAATCCCTAATCGCCAATCGCGATATTTCTAGCATCTAGGAATTTTAATTGCTGATAAAGCATGGTTATTTTGGGAACCGCCACCCCAACCGCTTGCGCCGCCCGCATTGGGTTACCAAACATGGCTTCGACTTCCAAGGGGCGATGACAATCATAGTCAATTTTCATACTGGTGCGATAGGGTTTCATCTTCATCGTATAATCCAGCATCTTTTGAATAAAACTCTCCTTTATCTCTAAACCATACCCCGCCGCCCCAGCTACAACCTCTCGCATCAGTTGTTCCGATAGCTGATACCCATGACTATCCTTCATCATCGCATCCGTTGTCGCATCTAAGACAACAGATAGACCATTATAGGGAATATTCCACACCAACTTTTTCCACCGGGCGAGGAGTAAGTTCTCAGCAAGCTGAATCGGAATATTGGCTTGTTCAAAGTCAGCCGCCATCTGACGCATTGTTGGGGTAATTCCTTGAGGCTGGTGGTTATTTCCATAAGCACCTAGCTGGATTTGACCATAATCGAGATGGTGAATTTGACCTAAACCAATTTTATTAGAACAGACAAAGCAGAGTCCCCCTAATACCTGAACAGTTTCCCCGGCGATGGTAGCAATTTCAGGTTCAACCCCTAACCCATTTTGTAACGTAATCACCACAGTTCCAGGTTTAAGCAGAGGCGGAAGCAGGTGTGGGAGGAGATGATTTTGGGTTGTTTTGAGGGCGATTAAGACGACATCACAAGGGGGCATATTTTCGACTTGGTTATAGGCATTCACCTGGGGTAAGGTGAAGTCTCCTAAGGTTGACGAAATTGCCAAACCATGGTTTTTTACATAGTCATAATCGCGCCGGAGGAGAAAATGGACATCGAGTCCAGCTTTTTGCAAGCAAGCGCCGTAAAAGCCTCCAATTGCGCCTGTACCGATGACGGCGTACTGTCTTCCCATAGGCTGAATCCCCTGATAGTAGTAACGGAACCTTAATACTGTTGAATCCGGGCGGGTTTTGGGGGTAAGTTATCGGTATCCCCATTTATTTTATCCCTAAACCTGCTCCTACAATAGTCTTATGTAACGGAACCCTAATACTGTTGAATCTGGGCGGGTTTTGTGGGTAAGTTATCGGTATCCCTATTCATTGTATCCCTAAACCCGCCCCTACAATAGTTGTTCTTGAATCGCGTTAATTAGATGATTAAACCCCGATTCGCTGTGAATGTCGGGGGTGAGGGTATTCATGTTTTGTAGCGTATCGGTGAGTCCATCGATTGTGGCGCGAATTTCGGTGTATTCGTTGATGGAACGTTGTAAACTGGGGAGGTTGGCGGAAGAGGCGATTAATTTTATTTTGGTTTCGAGTTTATTGATTTCTTCTTGCCAGTGAATGATATAATCAGCGCGATCTACTGGGTCATAAATTGTGGCGTCAGATAAGACAATCGGGAAGATTCTGTTGTAGAATTCGCCATTGTTGGCAATCTGGACGAGTTCATACATACAGTTAGGGGATTTGAGATAGCGATCGCTAATCACAATAATAACGCATTTCCCGCGTCCAATACGCTCCATGAATTCCTTGATTAGCCCTTTATAGCCTAAGTCTCGCTTATCCCGGACAATCGTGATTCCCTGGGATTGAAACACCTCATCGAGACGGTTGACAAATTCCTCGCTTTCCCCTCTCCAGGCATAGGAGATAAAGATTTCTTTCTCGAAGTTGGCGGCGTTTGCGTCATTCATCTGGGAATCCTTGGGGGAGGTTTGGCGGTGGGGATGGCTAAAGGAGGCTTCTCTTTCCTGGTTCAGTTCCTGTTGTAATCGGGAATCTGTCGCCTTATTAAAGGGTGAGTCTATGCCTAGTTTATCAGCTTGGTATTGCGGGTAGGGGGAGAGGTTCACGTCATCAATTAAGCGGCGCACATCCACCATTTGATAACTATTATCGCATTCAATCTCATAGCGACCTGCGTTTAAGCGTTTGCGAAGATTGTCCAGGCGATAGGAATAGGGATGAGGACTGCCGAGGCATTCGCTACAGTTACAGGGAACCAGGGTAGTATACCGCAATCGTTCATAAGAGGCGTGGATTTTTTCCAGTTCATGGGTAATTACGGCGAGGAGTTCTTTTTTGCGGTTTCCGGATACCCGGATTTTGAGTTGGCGCTGATAGTAATATTCGATAATTTCGGCGCGGGTTTGATATTTGTTGAGGAGTACGCCATTGCGCCAGACTAGGGTTTGGTTTTCTATCCAGGGGTGGGTTTCGACAATGAAGCGGGTGAGGATTCCTTTGGGCATAAAGTCGTAGTCATAGCGCAAGATGAGATTGTTTTGCTCATCCCAATCGTAGTCGGGTTGATTGATATCTAAAAGTTGGGGGGCGATGTAGGTATCCGTCTGATTGGGGATGGGGTAACAGAGTTTGAACCGGATCATTAATTGCAGCAGTTCATCCTGCATTGAGTTATATTCATCTTCATGCCAAATATCAGCCAGGGTGTCTTGGGTGAAACAGCCGAGATTGTTCTGAACGGTGGGATTATCTAAGACATTATAGACGGCGGTGGTTCCCCATTCGGGTTTGAGAATAATATAGTGTTTGAGGGTGGGGTCATCTTGGAAATGGAGGCAGACGCCGAGGTCATGTAAGTAGCGACTGAGACGCCGCCTATCTTGGCGGTCAGTTAATTGATTCCGCTGGCAAATTTGGTCGTAGTCTTGTTGGGTGATATAGTTGCGGGAATCGTTTTCTAAGGCTGCACGAACTCGTACCCAAAGTTTAGGTAATGGGGTGCCAACGTGGGGGAGATGGGTAATATATTGTTGAATGGCGTCTTTGATGTGATCAAGTCCGCGATTGGTGGCAAAGTTGGCGGGGATAACATCTTTGAGATTGGTGAATTCTCCCCTGAGTTGGCGTTCGTTGACGGGACATTGACGGTCTTGTTTTTCATTTTTGATAATTAAAACGGGGCTATTGTCACTGAGGAGTTCGACGACTTTTAGCCACCAGTAAAAATCAGTGTTTTCTTTGCGGTCATCGGCGACTAAGGCATAAAGGGAACGTTTTGTGAGGAAGAATTGATGGGTTTGATGATAGATTTCCTGTCCGCCAAAGTCCCAGATATTGACGCGAAAGTCTTGTCCGTTGGCATGGGGAAAGTGCCATTGGATTACGTCAATACCTTGGGTGGATTTTTCATCGGGTTGGAGTTGGTAGGTTTCGTCTTCGATTTTCTTGGCTAAGGTAGTTTTTCCGGCTGCACCTTCGCCGACGATGATAAATTTGGCTTCGTAGAGGGGGGTGGTTTCGGTGGGGTCTTGGATGCGGAAGTAGAAGTCCAGGATTTCTTGGACATCCCCCGGTTCTGTGAATAACTTATTTCCTTCTAAAATTTCTGGGGGGATGGGGAGTGGATTACCGCGCAAATCTAGTGTTTTTAGGTTGAGCAGTTGTTGAATTTCCGGCGGCAGTTCTTGGAGTTTATTGCCGCGAAGGTTAAGGGATTGCAGGGAGGTGAGTTGACCGATTTCGGCAGGCAGTTTTTGGATTTTATTATCCCAGAGCTGAAGGGATTGTAAAGCGGTGAGTTGACCGATTTGAGGAGGCAGTTTTTGGATATTATTGTCGCTGAGATCAAAGGATTGCAGGGCGGTGAGTTGACCGATTTCGGCAGGCAGTTCTTGGATATTATTGTCGCTGAGGTCAAGTTCTGTCCATTCTTCCCGCGCCGCTTGTTCAATGAGTTGGAGTAGTTCGTTCTCTGTCATCAGCCAGCCTTGAATCCTCTTTTTTTACTGTAGCCAATGGGGGTGATGGGGAGACAGGGAGACGCGGAGACAGGGAGACACCTGAGTGTTCTAAGCTGTCATGCATTTAAATTGGGTATTAGTAGCGAGCAAGATGCAAAGCCTGCGGCATGGCTTCGCTAAACGCACTACAACAAAAGAGCGATAAAGACTCTTCGATGAGTATCAAACACTCGTGGGCGAGTATCAAACACTCGTGAGCGAGTATCAAACACTCGTTGGTGAGTATCAAAGACTCGTTGGTGAGTATCAAAGACTCGTTGGTGAGTATCAAAGACTCATGGGCGAGTATCAAAGACTCGTGAGTGAGTATCAAAGACTCATGGGCGAGTATCAAAGACTCGTTGGCGAGTATCAAAGACTCGTTGGTGAGTATTAAAGACTCGTTGGTGAGTAAACTAGGACAGGGCGACGCGATCGCATATCCATTCAACCCTGATAACCGAGAGTGCGATCACCAAGACAGGGCGACCCGACCTAATTGAATGGAGTGGTGTTGTTGATTAAACCAAGCGGGTCGCCCCTACAGGACGATGATTGGGGTTTGAATGTACTAACCACAGAGCGATCGCCTAATTTTATCTATCTATATCTGAAAAGGCGATCGCATATCCATTCAACCCTGATAACCGAGAGTGCGATCGCGAGAATAGGGCGACCCGACCTAATTAAATGGAGTGGTGTTGTTAATTAAGCCAAGCGGGTCGCCCCTACAGGACGATGATTGGGGTTTGAATGTACTAACTAGAGAGCGATCGCCTAATTTTATTTATCTATATCTGAAAAGGCGATCGCTAGGACAGGGCGACCCGACTTAATTAAATGGAGTGGTGTTATTCATCAAACCAAGCGGGTCGCCCCTACAGACCCTACCGTCCCTACGAATGACCAATGACCAATGGGTTTTATCGCTTTCCACTCAACTTCCGCCCTAACCGACGGAATCCCCCCATGGCTCCCACCAACTCCGGATACACTGGCACTAACGGGGATTTCTCCCGACTAAACCGCACCGCCAATGTGCGAATCAAGGTCAAGATTTCCGGGCGTTCAATCTCAGTTGTCGGGAATTGCAACAACGCCTCCAATGTCTGCGGGGTGCCAATCCGACTTAATGCCATTGCCGCTTGCTCCCGAACAAACCAGTCATTATCCTTTAGCAAGGGCATTAATGCCTGTAATGCGGGTGCAGTACCTATCCGTCCCAAGGCTGTCGCCGTTGCGCCTCGGATATCGCCATCGCCATCCTTTAATAGGGGAATTAACGCTTGTAGCGCCGCTGGAGTACCCATTCTCCCCAATGACTCAATTCCCTGTTTTCGCACCCGTTTATCCTGATCCTGGAGAATCGGAATTAATGCGGTTAACGCCGGAGTTGTCCCCATCCGCCCTAACGCCGCCGCTGCTTCCTGGCGCACCACCGGATCAGTATCCGCTAACGCTGGAATTAACACCTCCAACGTCTGAGGATTCCCGGAACGCGCCAAAGCTTCCGCCGCTTCTTCTCGCACCACTGGATCAGCATCTTGCAGCGCCGGAATTAACGCCTCTAAGGTTTCCTTGGTGGCAATTTTCCCCAATACCATCGCCGCTTCTTCCCGAATCTGATCCTGGGGATGATTCAGGGCTTGGATTAACGCCTGCACGACTGTGGGATTTTCCAGATGAATCGCGCCACTGGCTTGCCAACGAACAAAGCTATCGGGGTGATTCAGCACCTTAACCAATTCCTGCAAGGCTTCCGGTGTGCCAATCTGCGCCAATGCCATCGCCGCTTCCCCCCGCACATAACTATCGTTATCATGAAGGGCAATAATTAACGCCTGTATCGCCGCCGATGTGCCAATCCGCCCCATCGCCGCTGCTGCTTCACCCCGAACCACGCTATCTTCATCCCGCAGGGCGGGGATTAACGCTTTCACGGTTTCGGCATCGCCAATATAACCCAAAGCAGTCGCCGCTTCCCCGCGCACATACCAAGGTCCCTGATTTAGGGCTTTAATTAACGTAGCGACGGCGGAGGGACTGCCAATTTGACCCAAGGCGGCAATTAACGCAGCGACGAAATCCTTGCGGGTATAATACTGTTTCTCATCCAAATCCTGCTGTAACGTCTCTGCCATCTGGGAATTGGTTTGCCCCAAGGCGACAACGGTGGAGGCAATGAAGCCAACAAAGGGGTAATGATGCCACAAGTCATAAATGTGGTCAATCACTTCGGTAATTAAAGGATGAGACAATTGCTGACATTCAGCGATCGCCCGTCCGGTTAACAGGAGTAAGGTCGAGAAGATATCATCTTTTTCCTGAACAATGGCTTGGAATAAGGGAATCGGATCATCCATTAACCCCGCCAGGAGACTAATGCTTTGATGCCAATCATACTCCCACAAATGGGCTTTCACCAACGCCATACCCTGACTAGGATTCTCTTGAATCACCCGCTGTAAATAACAGGCGGTTAAATAATCCTGCGTAATCCGGTGAATAAACACATAGCGATCGCCTTCTTGAGTCAAGCGGTGCAGAATCCCCTGTTCTCCAGACAGTTGCACCAAGAGTTGGGCGGGGGTTTGTTGGCGTAAGGGTTCTAACCCCTGATCCTGTTCTAGGGCGTTAGCGATTTCCTGTTTCAATTCCTGGGAATCAAACACCTCCTGCCCTTTACAGGTAAACTGATAGGCGAGATCTTCCAATAAGCGGATTTTCACCCCACTGTCTGACCCCCGATGATGTGTCCATTGACTCAGGAGATATTCGACGGTTTTCTGATAAATTTGACTGCGACGGGCGGGTAATGTCAGAACTTGCTCATAATATAAGCTGCACAGTAAATAAAGTAATCGAGGATTTTGTGCCAAGCCCCGCAGTTGAGGATTTTGTCGCAGTTGTTCAATTAAGCTAGCCGCCGAAATCCCGTCTTTTTCTGAATCGGTGCCATATTGAAACCAGGTATGAATAAATCGTTCAATCTGGGGTTGACTCAGGGGAATAATTTCCACTTCCTTTGCCCCATTAATAAACGCGCCACCATACCCGACAATCCGAGAGGTACAAATAATCGGACAGGGATGGGTTTCCAGGAATTGGTTCAGTTTCGTGGCTAAGGCATTGCGATCGCGTTTGGGAACTTCATCTAATGCATTGAACAACAACAGACATTTCCCCTGACGCAATTTCGCCTGTAACCAGGGTTGAATATCTGCCCAGGTTGTGGGATAATCGCGTTGAACCAGGGATGCGATCGCCACCGTGATATCATCAGCGGTTTCATGTAAATCCACTAAGCGGATAAATAGGGGAAAAACCACATCCTCAACGGTAATTTGAGCATCCACCAATTTCTGCCGTTCACTGGCTGCCGTTAATGCGGCTTCCCGGCGGAGTAGCGCACTTTTCCCCATTCCCGGATCAGCCAAAACCATCAAGCGTTGATAGTTTTTCTTTGCCTGTTCCCAGGGAACCCGATAACGCTTGGCTTCTACGTCGCGATTTTTAATCGCATAAGCGCGTTTCAGTTCAGCCTCTGATTCGGCGTATCCCCAGAAGGTTTCCACCTCATGACGATAATTGCGTTCACGGGTGACTTGAATCGGGACATAGAGAGATTTACGGGAAATCGGGTGCTGGGTATGTAAAAGGGTTTTATATTTAAAATGGGATTCGATATCCTCCAAGAATCGGCAAACGGATTCGATTTTCGGATCACGGTTCAGTGGGCGAGTGTCCTCTGTGCGGGTATCATGAGAACTAATCATAATCTTACCCCTGTTGATTAAAGCGGTTTTGAATCAAACTGAAAAGTTATAGCGCTGACTTGATGGCACTAAAGTGCCTACTACGAGCGAGCAAACGAATCTGGGTGAAGTCAGAGCTATGTCGTTGCGATCGTCTTTATTCTGGATTGTCTTAACTCACGACTTAAAGGCGATCGCTATACTATGATCCTATAATTATATCCATTATGATTCTAGGTTTTCATCCCTTTGGCTTGGCTTAGGATGAGTCAACAGGAATGCCAAGCTTCGTGCCGACTACGAACCTAGCTTAGGAAAATTTTAGAAAGGGGGGTGACACCCCTAACGCCAAAAATGATATAGTGTGATAGATAGATGCACCCTGATAATTGGGAGAGTCCTTTGAGTGGCTCTCTTTTTTATTGGTGATTGGTCTATGATATGATGTCCGGCAAATCACCCATAATATAAATCAAGATGCATGAAGGAGGGATATAGCAATCCTATTTAGGTCGTGGCAATTTTCAAAATTGAAACCCTTGCTATACCTGGGTTTCGAGCATTTTGCTTGTTGCATCCTACTACCGGGGATTGGTGAAAGCCAAAACCATCCAAGTGTCGAAACCCTCTAAGCTCGTGTCAAAGGGGAAAAACCAGGAAATCCTCAAAGTGATTTGGGGAAGCCCACACCATAATCTTTGATTTGGTGTGGGAGGATGTCACAGTGGGAAAGACGCCCAGACATACCGCATCAGACGGAATATCATAATGAACCTCAACATTGCTTGCCTGATCCAACGAACTGGGAGTATGATCGCACTCGTGACACTCACCAGTTGTGCATTTCCCCCTCCATCCGATACCGCCACCGTTTCCCAAACCCCACCCGAATCGGTGGATTCCTCCTCATCGCCAGATGCAACAGCGTCGGCTGATTCAGTCGCCACTCCTCAAGGTGTCCAGAAAACCACCGTCCTCGAAGGGTTAGATCATCCCTGGGGGATGGCATGGTTACCCGATGGTGCGATACTGATTACGGAGCGATCGGGACAACTGCGAATTGCCCGCGATGGGGTACTTGATCCCACACCAATCGCTGGGGTGCCAGAGGTTTTTGCGGTGAAGCAGGGTGGGTTAATGGATATCTCCCTTCATCCCCGCTTCTCTGAGAATTCGTTAGTCTATCTCACCTATTCCCACGGTACGCGCCAAGCCAATCATACACGAGTTGCCCGTGCTAAATTTGAGGGTAGCGCCCTTAAGGATTTCGAGGTAATTTTCCAGGTATCTCAACTCAAATCCGGGGGACAACACTTCGGTTCCCGCATCCTGTGGTTACCTGACGATACCCTGTTAGTCGCGATCGGTGATGGGGGAAATCCACCAGTACAACTCGACGGTGATCTGATCCGTAAACAGGCGCAGAACCGCCGCAGTCATTTAGGTAAAATTATCCGCCTCAACGACGATGGTACAATACCCAATGACAATCCCTTCGTCGAATCCCCAGACGCTGATCCCGCCCTCTGGAGTTACGGACATCGCAACATTCAAGGACTCACCTTCGATTCCCAAACCCGTCGAATTTGGTCTACAGAACATGGTGCTAGAGGCGGCGATGAACTGAATCTCGTCGAAGCGGGAGAAAACTACGGTTGGCCCCTCGTCACCCATAGCCGAGAATATTCTGGGGGAATCATTTCAAATCAGCAATCTCGTCCAGGAATGGTCGATCCAAAACTCATCTGGACTCCCGCGATCGCACCATCCGGTCTAGTTATCTATGATAGCGATCGCGTCCCCCAGTGGCAGGGCGATTTATTTGCGGGAGGATTGGTTTCGCGGGATGTCCGCCATATTGAACTTGATGAATCCGGCAATGTCGTCAATGAGACATCCATCGATATCGGTCAACGGGTGCGGGATGTGCGCCAAAGTCCGGATGGATTATTGTACATTCTCACCGATGAAGCCAATGGACAACTGATCCGCATCGAACCCAGTTCGTAGTTGCGCTTTAACGCCGATAGCCACTCATAGTTGATGTCATAGGGGATGATTAAGTGAAAATTGAATCAATCCATATTCAAAACTTTAAGCGGTTTAATCACCTAGAAATTTCATTCAAGAATGGGATTCTGGATGAAGTTAGCGATCGCTATCTGATCTTAGGTGATAACGGTACAGGTAAAACAACTCTATTACAGGCGATCGCACTTCCATTAGCATTAGCAACAGGTCGGATTCAGGATATCTCTGATTTCGACTGGATTGGCTTCCTTCCTGGTCGATATTGGAGATGGGGAGATCCCAGAATTGAGATGCAGGTTTTGTTTGAACCAGAAGAACTCAATGCGACTCGTGAACTGGCTCAGAAATGGTACGAGGCTCAATCGCCAGAGTTTAAAGAAATACACAAGTTTGTTGAACCTGGAGATAGCCAGAGAGTTCACCTAATTTTAAGTGGTGATTTTTGGAAAGTTGGGAATACTCCCGCCGAGCAACTTCAGTTTAGGGGGAGATATTATGCCCAATGGTTTATTAAAAAGAACGATCAATCGGTTCGACACTATTTTTTAAAACTTCCAGGTATTTTTTGGTTCGACCAGTTTCGTAACTTAGGCTCAAATTCCAACCCAGACAGCAGCGCAGACCACCTTAAAGAACGCAGTAGCGAAACCTCCTTTGAGGTGGGAGTCGGGCGGTTGCGACGGTATTTAATTGATTGGCGTCGTAAACAGGACTCAGGAATGGGTGATTATGCCAATAGTTATCTATTACGTCTAGAAAGATTGTATAGAACAGTATTCCCAGATCGCTCGTTTTCTGGGTTAGAACAGCGTCCGAGTTTAGACTCTCCCACCGAAGAAGAGACTTATTTCTTGCTCAACGATGGATACAGAACCTATGACATTGCTGAAATGTCAGCCGGAGAGCAGTCTATCTTCCCTCTTTTGTATGAATTTGTGAGACAACAGATTGCTTATTCCATTGTCTTAATTGATGAAGTTGACCTGAATTTACATCCTCCTGCGGCTCAATATTTTGTCGCTCAACTTATGAAAATTGAGCCAACCTGCCAGTTTATTATCACCACTCACTCAGACTCGGTAAGCAACGTTATTGGAGAAAGTGAAACCTACCGTCTGAAGGGAGGAAAGTTGTGTCTGTAACCGTTCTCTACTGTGAGGGGAATGCTAAAAGTATTGATATTCGCGTCATTCGTCAACTGCTACCCATAAGTGATATTCGCCCTCTGGGAGGAAAAACATCAAGTTTTTTCAGCAGTATTATTGCAGATCGGCGCAGAAACCCTAATTTAGCTTGCCTGGTTGACCGCGATTTTGATTGTCGAGATTGGCAAAAATTTGATGCACCTGTGCAATGTTAGCATGAGCAGGTGTGGGTTGGCTGGTCATGGGCAAGAAAAGAGATTGAAAACTATTTAATTGACCCAGCGGTTGTACAAAGATCTTTAGGCAAAAAAGCACCTTCACGCGATGAATATCAGAATGCTTTAGACGAAGCAGCAGAAACTATTTCTGCCTATTCAGCAGCACGAACAGCCTTGGCTTGCGAAGGCTTTAAGAATTTTTGGGGTGAAGAAGTTAGAAAAGGATATTGCTTTCCCAAGCAGATAGGAAAAAATGTCTGTTTGACAAAAATTGGTGAAATTGTCCGAGGCTATAAGGGAGAGCGCCTTATTTCCGAGGGAGATGTTCAAACTAAATTCAAGACGTTACTGCCTCAGTTTCGCCCTAATGGAGCGCGATTTAATGACTATTTATACTGTTTTGCTGGAAAAGATTTGCTATACGCAATGAGAGCTAAATTACGAGAGTGGCGATTTGAACCTGCTGTTTCCTCTGATTTATCACCAGAGGACGTTTTTGTAGAAAAGATTGTCAGCCGAATTGAGAGATTAGACAATGTATGGGAGTGGTTGCCAGAATGGACAATTCTACGCCAGTTGATTGAGGAAACTGATTTTTAGGTTAGTAGCGGTGGTGGCGTAACACACCTAATTTGATGGATTCAGATTCTGGGGTAGCACAGACATCTGACAAAACTTCTATGCTAGATAGGAGTGGAATCAGCTTTCGGATGCAGCACCTAGCATGGATCGCAACCTCGCCCAACCTCGACTATCTCGCCGGATCAAGATTTCCCGTCAACAAAAACGCCAGTTGATCCTGGCAATTCCTGTCACCTGTCTAGTCACCTCACTCGCCACGTTTGGCTGGTTGCAATTCCAAACCGCCCAAGCCGAAACTCGGTTGCAACATACCCAACGGGTGCGTCTGGAAACTAAACGCTTACACGTCAATCTCCTGGAAGCTGAAACCGCTGTCCGAGGGTATGAAATTACCCGCCGTCAAGACTTTCTGGATCGCTATGAATCCGCGATCGCCCAAATTCCGGTAACTCTGGATCAATTGCGTCAACTTATTGCCCAAGAACACGCCCAAGCCCATCGCCTGCAACGGATTCGGGAATTGGCTACTGCTAGAGTCAGCTTACTACAACGCAATCTCAGATTAGTGGATGCCAAACCGGAAACCGCCACGGAATCCCCAGAATTCACGGATCAACTGGTAGAGGGGAAGCAAGTCATGGATCAAGCTAACGATGAAATTCAGCAGTTTCTGATGGCTGAACAACAACAAGAGACGCAACTCAACCAAACCTTAGACCAACAGCGCCAGTTTACCGGGTCAATCTTGGCACTTTCAGCGATTATCGGTATCGGTGGTTCCCTTCTCGCCGCTTACCTGTCACACCGTTTAGAGCAACATTTACAGGAACGCGATCGCTGTTGGCGGGAGAGTGAAGCTCGGTATCGAGCCGTGGTGGAAAATTTCCCCAATGGAGCCGTGCTTCTATTTAATCATGAATTACGCTATTTACTGGCAGATGGGAGGGGTTTAGCGAGTGTCAGTTTATCCAAAACCCAATTAGAAGGGAACACCATACAGGAATGCTTACCTCCCCAAACCTGTACCCAGCTAGAACCCCTCTATCGCCAAGTTTTAGCGGGTGAAACCGTTACCCAGGAAATGCCCTTTGGCGATCGCATTTTTATTATCCATGCCCTACCTCTGAGAAACCAGACGGGTGAAATCATCGCTGGTATGGTTGTCACACAGGATATCACAGAACTTAAACAGTCAGAACAGGCACTCTATCACGCCAATCGCGCCCTGCGAACCCTGAGTGAATGCAACCAGGCTTTAGTCTTGGCTACCGATGAACCCACCCTACTGCATAATATCTGCCAAATTATAGTAGACTTCGGTGGCTATCGTTGTGCCTGGATTGGGTTTGCCCAACGGGATCAGGCGAAAACTGTGCGTCCGGTTGCCCAAGCGGGGTATGAGAAGGGTTACGTTGAAGCCTTACAGATTAGTTGGGGGGATAATCAACGCGGTACAGGACCGACTGGAACCGCGATTCGCACCCAAGAACCCAGAATTATCCAAAATATTCTCACTGATCCGAGTTATCGGCTGTGGCGAGATGCGGCGAGTCAACAGGGGTATGCGGCATCCATTGCCTTACCCTTAATGGTAGAAGGAACCTGTCTGGGAGCATTAAATATCTATGCCACTGAACCTGACGCCTTTGATCCAGCTGAAGTGAGATTACTGACAGAATTGGCAAATGACTTGGCTTACGGCATCTCTGCATTGCGGACACAAGTGGCATTGCGCCAAAATAAACAGCGTTTAGATAGTATTCTCAATGCCTTGGATGATGTCGTCTGGTCAATTTCCGCGACGACAGAGGAGGTACTTTACCTCAATCCAGCCACGGAAATGGTCTATGGGCGTTTCGTACAAGACTTTTTTGATCATCCTCACCTGCGGCTAGGGGTGGTTCATCCGGATGATTATGCCCAGGTTAGTACCTTTCATCAACAGTTACTGGCACAAGGTACATATAGTCTAGAATATCGGATTCAGCGACCGGATGGAGAGATTCGCTGGCTTTATGATCGGGGACGGGTGACGTATGATCAGGAGGGTTATCCGCTGCGACTGGATGGGATTGCCTCTGATATTACCGATCGCAAACAAGCCGAGGATGCCTTGCGGGTGAGTGAGGAACGCTGGCATTTAGCCCTGCGGGGGAATAATGATGGGATCTGGGATTGGAATGTGAAAACTAATGACGTTTTCTTTTCGCCCCGTTGGAAAGAGATGTTGGGCTATGAGGACGATGAAATTCCCAATCATCTAGATGAATGGTCGAAACGAGTCCATCCCGATGACCTAGAGTGGGTGATGGGGCTGATTCAAGACCATTTTGACCAGAAGACTCCCTATTATAGTAGTGAGCATCGCCTCCTGTGTAAAGATGGCACCTATAAATGGATTTTGGATCGTGGACAAGCCCTGTGGGATAACCAGGGTAAAGTGGTGCGGATGGTGGGTTCCCACACCGATATTAGCGATCGCAAAGCGGCAGAAGCGGCACTGCGAGACAGTGAAGCCCGATTTCGTGCCATGTTTGAGCGGAGTAAGGCGATTAAACTGTTAATTGATCCGGAAACGGGGGCGATTGCGGATGCGAATTGGGCAGCGGTTAAGTTTTATGGCTATTCGCGATCGCAGTTAGTGACCAAAACGATTACGGATTTCAATTGTCTGCCCCCCTCTCAAGTTCAGGCGGAGATGAGACGGGCAAAATTAGAGGAACGATCCTATTTTATCTTTCCTCACCGTCTGGCGTCGGGAGAGATTCGAGAGGTGGAAGTGTATTCCAGTCCGATTGAGATTCAAGACCGTACTTTTCTGGTTTCGATTATTCATGATATTACCGAACGCAAACAAGCAGAACGGGCATTACATGATAGTGAAGAACGCTTCCGGGCTATCTTTGAACAAGCCTCGGTGGGGATTGCCCTTGTCACCCCCTCTTCTGGCGAACTTTTGCGGGTGAATCAACGTTACTGTGAGATTATCGGGTATCCTGAATCTGAATTAGTGGGGCGGCGGGTACAAGATATTACTCACCCGGATGATCGGGAACAAAATATTGAGTATTTACAGCAGTTAATGTCGGGAAAAACCTCCACCTATGCTACGGAAAAACGGTATATCCGTAAGGATGGACAATACCGATGGGTCTATATTTCCATCTCGCGGGTGTGTGATTCAGAACACAAACCCAACTATGCCCTGGCTGTCGTCGAAGATATTAGCGATCGCAAAGCGACAGAAGCGGATTTGCGGGATAGTGAGGCGAAGTTTCGGGCATTCCTGGAATCGGCATCAGAAGCGATTATTGTCACTAACGCCCAGGGAGAAATTATTGTCTTTAATGCCAAAGCTGAAGACTTATTTGGCTATAATCGCACCCAGGTATTTGGGCGCAACATTGAATACTTAATGCCGCAACGCTATCATTCCATCCATACTGATCATCGGGCGGATTATCTCACCCATCCCAGTAAACGTTCTATGGGGAAATCCCAGGAATTATATGCCAAACGTCAGGATGGAACTGAATTTCCCATTGAAGTGGGACTGAGTACGATTCAAACTAAGAATGGCACCTTTGTGATTGCCTTTCTCACCGATATTACCGAACGTCAGCAGGCGGAACATGAGATTAAACGCCTCAACCAGAAGTTAGAATCTCAGATTCGGGAAACCGAGACGCGCTATGCCCAAATTGTGGAACTCGCCGAAGAAGGAATTTGGGTCACAGATGCCCAAGGGAATACCACCTACATTAATCAGGCAATGGCACGGATGTTGGGGTATACCGAGGTGGAAATATTAGGACATGCGATCGCGGATTTTCTCACCCCTGGAGATAATCGTTTCACTCCCGCTGCGAATATCCCTCTGAATCAAAGTCAGGTGCATCGCCAAGAGGTTGAATTACGTACAAAATCCGGTAATACGATCTGGGCATATATGTCCACCAGTCCCGTCCTCGATGACCAGGGAAACTTATTATGGTCTTGTGCTTTAGTTTATGATATCACCGAACGCAAGCAAGCCGAAAAACAGTTACGCGAAAGTAATGAACGGATTAGTCTCGCGAATGCGGAATTAGCCAGGGCGACTCGGTTAAAAGATGAGTTTCTGGCAAGTATGAGTCATGAGTTACGCACGCCTTTAAATGCGATTTTGGGGTTAGCGGAGGCACTCCAGGAAGAGGTGTATGGTTCATTAACCCCCAAACAGCGCAAATCATTGGCGACAATCGAACAAAGTGGTAAGCATTTGTTAGACTTAATTAATGATATTCTGGATCTGTCTAAAATTGAGTCAGGGAAGATGTCGTTATCGGTTTCCCTTGTCTCTGTAAACAGTCTGTGTGAATCGAGTTTGACCTTTATTAAACAGCAGGCGCAGCAAAAAAATATTCGACTCGATTACCACATTGCACCAGGCTTAAGCGAGATTGAAGTGGATGAACGGCGCATCCGCCAAGTGTTAGTCAATTTATTAAGTAATGCGGTAAAATTTACGCCTGATGGGGGTAAGGTATCGTTGCAAGTAACAACTGATCCTGATGGTGAACAGTTGCAGTTGAGTGTTACCGATACGGGGATTGGTATTGCCCCAGAAAACCTGGATAACCTGTTTAAACCCTTTGTCCAATTAGATAGCAGTCTCTCTCGTCGCTATGCGGGGACTGGGTTAGGGTTAGCCCTAGTGCGGCGAATTGTGGAATTACAAGGGGGGAGTATTACCTTAGACAGTGAGGTGGGCAAAGGCAGTTGCTTTACGGTAAACCTTCCCTGGAAACATCCGAGTCGTATCGGGGAAAGATTGAAACAACCTAAACTGATGGTTGGAGAATTGCCGCTGATTCACAAAGCTTTAGTGGTGGAAGATTCCGATGCTTCAGCTAATCATATTGCCCGGTATCTGGGAGAATTAGGTATCACTGTTTTGATTCATCCCCAAGGGGAAGGCACTATTGATGCAGTGCAGACATTTAACCCGGATGTAATTATCTTAGATATTTTACTGCCGCATATTTCCGGTTGGGAGGTGTTGGTTCAGTTAAAGGAAAATTCAGCCACTCAATCCATTCCCGTTGTTGTGGTTTCTGTTGTCGATGATCCGACTCAGGCTTTAGAATTAGGGGCGTCTGACTATTTACTTAAACCCGTTTCTCGTCCCCAGTTACAGTCAGTATTGAGTCAGTTGTTTACCACACCGCCGGAGACGCATCCGCCTGGGGTTGAGGAAGCGTTACCGTTAATTTTATTGGCAGAAGATAATGAGGCAAATATTATCACCTTGACGGATTATTTGCACAGTAAAGGGTTTCGGGTGGTTTTAGCTAGGAATGGGATTGAAGCGGTGCAACAAGCCAAGCAGTATACACCGGATGTAATTTTAATGGATATTCAAATGCCAGAAATGGATGGATTAGAATCAACCCGCCAGATTCGGGCGGACAGTGATTTACCCCGGATGCCGATTATTGCGGTGACGGCGTTAGCAATGCCGGGCGATCGGGAAAAATGCTTGGCAGCAGGGGCAACGGAGTATATGGCGAAGCCGATTCGCTTGAAAAAGTTGGTGACGCTCATTGAACAGTATCTGCATCGGTAACATTGGCTAGTACAAGAAGGCAGAAGTCCGAAGGCAGGTGGCAGAAGGCTATAAGGTTCATTGTAGCTGCTTTTAAGGAGCTTGTTAACTGGTTAGTTATTTCTGCCGCGCTGCACTAGGGGAAGCAATGTAGAGACGCGCCATGGCGCGTCTGGAAGCAGGGAGAGAGAAAGTTATATCCTTGAATGCAACTTGATATTAGACAAACCTGATATCACGTCTTTGTCGGTCAGACATCACTGACAGTTATTGTCTGTTTCTGAGATACTGAACGAACATGGTCAAATTATGTCCACTCCAGTCGCCGTATTTTTTACAAGACTAAAACAACGAATTAGCTGAAGTTCAACTATCTAAGTAGGTTGGTGGAAATAAACTCAACTCTATTAAGTTATAGCACTACGCACTCTAGTTAGGACATATCAAGAAAACATCAAATCGCTCAATCCCTTATCAGGTAAGCGTTTTCCTTCACTATTGCCTATTGCCCATTGCCCATTGCCCAGCGCGTAGCGCTATATATCAATAAACCTCAAACTCTTACAAATGACAAATGACAAATGACAAATGACGATCTCAACCGTTAACTTTTATTGTCCCTACCTACTTAAATCTATGGTTAACCTAAATCAGAATACATCTATCTTAATCGTGGATGATGATCCGAATGCCTTTGATGTGATTGAAGCCCATCTCTATCGAGAAGGGTATGACTTATTTTATGCCAGCAGTGGTGAAGAAGCGTTAAACCTGCTCGACTCCATCGAACCGGATGTCATCTTACTGGATGTGATGATGCCGAAGTTAAATGGGATTGAGGTATGTCGCACAATCAAATCCGATTCCCACTGGAAACATGTTCCCGTGATTATTGTAACGGCACTCAACTCCAAAGAAGACTTGGCGCGATCGCTTAATGCAGGTGCTGATGATTTTATCACCAAACCCGTCAGTGGAATTGAACTGCGGGCAAGGGTGCGATCGATGTTACGGATTAAGCAGCAATATGATGCCCTAGAAGCGACGTTGCGTATGCGGGAAGATTTATCGAATATGATTGTCCATGATTTAAGAAATCCGCTGACTAATATTTTACTCTGTAGCGATTTGCTGTTGCAAAGTACAGGCAATGACAAAGATTTACAGCGATTGCAAATTATTTCTGATTCGAGTCGCGAACTTAACTCCATGATCGATAACTTGCTAATGTTAGCGAAAATGGAATCCGGTAAAATGGTTTTGAATCAGACTGATGTTGATTTAAATCAATTAGTTTCTGCCGTAATTTTCCAATTCCAAGCCATTGCCGAACATAAAAATATTAGACTAATCGGTAAGCTTACCGAAACCCCAGCTTCTCTTTGTCTGGATATAAATTTATTTCATCGTGTTTTGGAGAATTTAATTTCTAACGCGATTAAGTTCTCTCCCCCAGAAAGTTTAGTCATTGTCGCCGTAAATTCTCCCAATGAGTCTGTATCCTCCAATTTTCCCAACACCAAAGCCAAGCTTCAGATTATTGATTCAGGTCCAGGAGTCAGTGAAGAACGCAAACACCATATTTTTGATAAATATGAAGTGGGAGATTTAATGAGTGGCGTGTCTCAGATTGGTTTGGGTTTAACCTTTTGTAAAATGGTCATTGAGGCGCATCAGGGGAGAATATTCGTCACAGACAACCAACCCCAAGGTTCAATCTTTACAGTAGTCCTTTAAGGGTGAGGGGGAGCTGGGGGAGCTGGGGGAGCTGGGGGAGCTGGGGGAGCTGGGGAAGCTGGGGGAGCGGGGGAAGCTGGGGAAGCAAGGGATACATTTTTTCTGATAGCGGTGCAAGGTTTTTGATGAGTTTGATTCTCTTTCCTGGAAGATGAGCCAATGTCAATGCTACTCAAAGTATTGATGGCTAATGGTTTTTGGGTTGTGCAGCAAGCTCTATCTGGGAACCAAAACAGATATAACTTGCGGAATTACTCGAAACGTTGCTGGCGTAGAGGTGGTAATTTCTCCATCCGTATTAATAGAACGAGATTTGCGAGTATAGATTTCAAATTCCGTACCGTGGAGAGTCCGGACTCCAGGTAAATCCGTATGGCGTCCCTGCCATAATGCAGGTAGTATCAATAAAATATGCCACCAATGACGCATTTCTAAACTGTACAAATCCAGTTTTTTATCATCAATTGTGGCATCATGAAATATGGTCATTCCCCCACCATAATGTCGCCCATTCCCGATAGCAATTTGAATTGTTTTGATCCGAATCGATTCTCCATTGATACGAATTTCTGCCCGAAACGGACGTGCTTGCCAAATCACCTTTAATGCTGTAGCGAGATACGCCAAAATTCCCCAGCGACGTTTAGCATCTTTGGTGAGGCACTGAGTAATTTCCACACTCAACCCACAACTCGCTACATTAAAAAAATATTGCTCATTAACCAAACCTAGGTCTATTTTATGGTATCGACCCGTAGCAATGACTTGGCAAGCTTGGGGTAAAGCAATAGGAATATTCAACGTCCGCGCCAAATCATTCGCTGTTCCCAAGGGTAAAATACCTAAGGGTAACTGAGTATCCAGTAATCCCTCTATCGCCGCATTCAACGTACCATCACCACCACCAATGATTACCAGGTCTACCTGATGGTGATAGTGACGGATTATGTCCGGAAGCTTGAGTGGATCTTCGGTTAATTCTTCTAGTACAATAAAACCCAATTGCTTCAGTTGACGAATGGCTTCGGCTAGATTCTCCTGCCCCTGACGAGATTTACGGTTGATTAAGAGTAATGCTGTTTTCGGCGGCAACTGGAGATGGTCATTTGTCATTTGTCATTTGTAAGGGTTTGAGGGCTTATTAGAGAATTGGTGGAGTGTTGGGTATATTTCCACCGACCTACTTATTACATTTTATCGGTTTGATGCGATCGCACCTCTTCTAACGGGTGGATAGTTGCATTCCCATTCCACCCATTGTCTTTTTTTGCTCAGGCATTTGATGCATTAAACGGCTTTTTTGTCAAATCGGCGGCAAAAGGAGTCTAGGCAATTGGGTAATGCAACATGCTTGTAGTGTTTAAAATTTGCCGACACGAGAACAAAAAAAATAACGCATTATCAGGCGTTGAAGCGTTTACGGCTAAAAATTGGTACTAGAATAAACCCAATACAGGATTTAAAGAACATCATACTACATCCTCAAACCCTGATCAAATCATGATTTAGCCGCGACGTTTTCGGGCAGCCCTAAACCCGCTTTGCTTTAGAATATTAAAACGTAAACGTCGATATTAAAAGTTTTCTTTATCTAGATACCGCCAGTTGAATCTCCCCAATTCAGGATAAAGGACGCGATCGCACAACTCAATCCATCCCAACCCACACCCTAAAAAACCCTAGGGTAAGCCCCGTGCGCCCTTGGTCAACGTGCGCCTGATTTAATCGAGTCAATTGTAGGGGCGGGTTTAAGCTGTTATGCATTTAAACTGTGATAAGAGCATTACCCTTATTTTTCAGTTTCCGCCCCCAATTAATAACTAGCTTGTCTTCATTTAAAAGTTGATGCAACAAAGATTCTAACTCTTCAATGGATTCAAAAAGCCGAT
>NZ_JAVJTO010000152.1:0-3788 GCF_040220235.1 Coleofasciculus sp. B1-GNL1-01 | reverse complement strand
ATTGGTAGAAAGACACATCATCAACCGAAATCATGCCAATTGGCAGGAGGCAGATAAATTGGCATTTAAGTCAAAGAATCTGTACAACTTCTCTAACTATTTGTGCCGTCAACACTTCTTTGAGACGGGGAATCGGTATACCCTACCAACGCTCTACCATTTAGTCAAAGACAGTGAGTCTTATCGGGCAATGCCAACCAAAGTCTCGAAACAAATCATTAAAAAGCTGGTGGAGACTTGGAAATCTTATCTGGAGGCGAAGAAAGACTGGTCAAAGCACCCAGGAAAATACAAGAGTGAACCCCGCCTTCCTAGATATAAGGACAAGGTTAAAGGTCGAAACATCGTCATTTACCATCACGAGTCCATATACAAGGCAGACCTAAAACAGGGACGTTGCCACTTATCAATGAGTAACATCAGTGTTCCGACTAAGGTAGAAAATATTGCCGAGGCGCGGATTGTTCCTAGCTGTAACTGCTATATTTTGGAGATTGTCTATGAAGCACCCGAAGTTGAGTTAATTCAGTCAGAGTGGGTAGCAGGAATTGATTTAGGTGTGGATAATCTGGTGGCTTTAACGTCAAACCAACCCGGTTTTAAGCCAATGTTGGTTAATGGAAGACCACTGAAGAGTCGAAACCAATACTACAACAAGCTCAAATCCCAACTCCAAAGCGATCTCAGAGGTGAAAGACGAACGAGCCAACGGATACAGGCTCTCACCTATCACCGCAATCGATTTGTGGAAAACTACCTACATAACACCAGCCGACTAATTGTTAACCGACTTAAACAGCAAGGTATTGGTACTCTGGTTATTGGTAAGAATGAGGGTTGGAAACAACAGGTGAATATGGGCAAACGCAATAACCAAAAGTTTGTCAATATCCCTCATGCTCTGCTAATCGATCAGATAACTTACAAGTGTGAACTGGCAGGTATTAAAGTAGTCATAATAGAGGAAAGTTACACGTCAAAAACGTCAGCTATCGATCTAGAACCTCCTTGCAAGCAGTCAAAATATGCTGGGAGACGTGTCAAGAGAGGTTTGTTTAAGTCCGGGAGTGGACGTGTGATTAATGCGGACATCAATGGAAGTATCCAAATTATCCGCAAGTATCTTCCAGAGGCGTTTACCGCCGAGGGAGTAGTGAGCTGTGCCGTGCAGCCAATACGGGTCAATCCAGTGTGAAAGACTGAACCTATAAGTTTCTATAAGTTTAGTCTACACGGTAGCAATTGAAACGTTTGTTGTAGGGGCGGGTTTTACCATTAGCGTTAGGTTTTCACCCTGATATCACTAAACCCGCCCCGATTAAAGTGCAAGTCATCTTCAACAAATGACGAATGACCAATGACCAATGACCAATGACCAATGACCATTAAAAAACAATGTCTTGTCCTTTATCTGTAAAGCGAACATTTTTAATATTGAGTTGTGGGTTTTCTAACAAAGTTTTGCGGATACCACCAAATAATGCCAATTGTTCACACATTGAAAGGGAAACAAATTGACGCTGGGAATCTGGAGATAAGCGCAAATCAATAATAGCGATACCGTTATCGAGATTCACGCGATAACCCGCTAAATCCAAATCCCCCGAACTCACTTGGGCGACAACGTTTCCCACAGACGCCGTTACCGGAGTTTCTGCTGCAACAGCAACAGATTCAGGAATAAGGGTTTCACATTGGCTATCAGTGCGGTAAATGTTGAGGGTTATGGTTTCAACAGCATCGGCGGGTTGAGGCGTTGAGGCTGGATTCACCTCCGGGATAACCGAAGAATCCGGTTGGGCGACAAGTGAGGCGGTTGAGTCAGGATTTGCTTGTGGGGGAGATGACGATGCAGAAGACTTTTCGACGGAATTGTCAGGAATTCCTTTACTATTTGCAGCCAGCCAACCCCAGCCACCAACACCAGCAATAATCAGTCCTGCGATCGCGGGGAGAAAATAGGGGTGAATACGAGTCATAGTTAACGCTGATTGCCTCGGGTAGATGTTCGTAACTATAGGATTCGAGGTAACTGGCTACTCATCCGGAGCAAAATTGGTCAACAGCGAAAGCGCGATCGCACGTTTACCTGACATAATAAATTCTGTAGGGGCGGGTTTGACCAAAAACGTAACGGTTTTTGGGAATAACGTTTCTAAACCCGCCCCCTCCCAACCGCTATCGTGTAAAAAAATAATCCCATGGACATGATTGGGCATAATGATGAAAGCATCTAATTGCACGCCGTCGTAACGTTTGGGTAAGATATTCCAATTGAAGTTGACGGCTTCGCCATAGCGACTCAGTTGCATTTCCCCATTGATTACCTCACCCAATAAACATTGGCGCTGCCATGTACATACGGTGATAAAGTAAGCACCTGTTTGGGTATAATCATATCCCTTTAGCCGAATCGAACGGCGATGGTGTTTTTGGGGATTGTATTTCATCATCCATCAAAGGGGTGGATTTAATTCACATTTAGGATATCTTACTAATATAATAAACCTGTCACATCTGGGATGGGAGCGGGGCGGGTTTATATAGATAAATGGTGAGTCACATAAGTTTGTGGTAAAACCCGCCCCGACAAATGCGCGATCGCAGGTTTTCAGGGTGGATTTGATTAAAATTTAGCATACCCCACTAACCAGAATACCTAACCCCTAAAATAAATCTGTTCCATTGCGGAACTGATTTATTTGCCGTTTAAGATCATCAATCAAAGTTTTTGGTGGCGGATACTGATTGATTTGCCGTTGAATGTCATCAAACCGATTGATTTGCCGTTTAAGATCATCAATCAAAGTTTTTGATGGCGGATACTGATTGATTTGCCGTTGAATGTCATCTAAACTACTATAGTTGGGTAATCTAGTTGGACGCTGCTTTTGTTCAAGACTATCTTGATCTATGTCATCTTGCAACCTAACCTCTCTAGCTTCTTCAATAGCTTCTGGTTGCTCAGTAAGTTTCAGGAAACTGCTAGCATACTCTAGAAATTTATCCCCTGTATATAAATAAAAATTCACTCCTGCCTTTTCAACCATCTCTTGCACTAACTCAGGTCGGACGCCAATTGTTTTCCCTTGATGCTTTAACCACCAATCTTCCTTTTGATCATCTGTTACGAATATCAAAGATTTATTCTGAGATTTTGCACAATCGATTAACTGATGCCAAATAACAACATCTCCATATTTTTCAGGTTCATCTTTTTTATTCTTACCCCGATCATCCATATATCCAGGAGGTTGAGCCTTTTCAAAACGCTTTTTAGCATCTTTATAAATTTTATCCAACTTCTCATCTGAGTAAGGTTTTCCAACTTTACCCTCTAACAGATTAGTAAGCTTGTCCCTAAATTCATCAACATGCAATAAGTCTGGATATTTTTCTCTTCCTTCCTCCAGAAATTTATACACTCGTTTATTAGCCCTTTCAATCGTTTGGATTATTTTTTTAGAATTAACACAATCAGTGAATGAGTGTCGTTTGCTATATTCTTCCAACTTTTTCTTAAGGTTTTCCAGTTCATCGTCCAGTAGCTCCCGTATTTCATCATAAGGTTTGGATTGCTGAGAGATTACCGTAAGACGTTCCTTTTGATACTCATACGCCACTTGATGCGGTATCCAGATTCGCTCTATAGCAGCCCTAAATAGGTCGCAACAGATATAATAGTAATAATACATCCCTAGGAAAAGGACACAAAATGAACATTATAGATGAACTAGCTGATTTTATCAATCAGACAAAAGAGTCCAAAGAAATTAAGAGGGCTTTGG
>NZ_JAVJTO010000151.1:0-58053 GCF_040220235.1 Coleofasciculus sp. B1-GNL1-01 | reverse complement strand
GGTCATTGGTCATTGGTCATTGGTCATTGGTCATTGGTCATTGGTCATTGGTCATTGGTCATTGGTCATTGGTCATTGGTCATTGGTCATTGGTCATTGGTCATTGGTCATTGGTCATTGGTCATTGGTCATTGGTTATTGGTCATTGGTCATTGGTCATTGGTCATTGGTCATTGGTCATTGGTCATTGGTCATTGGTCATTGGTCATTGGTCATTGGTCATTGGTCATTGCTTTGACCTTACTAACAATCAATGATTAACGGTTATTGGTCAACTAACCCAGGGTAAATAACAATGAGCGTTCTAGAATTTCCTATTCCCTGTTCCCTGATGAAGGACAAAGGACAAATGACGTAGCTTGCTTCTCGATGAAAGCGAGTAGGACGAATGACAAAGGACGAACAACAACTTTAGCAATAGCGGACAGATTGTTCTAGGGGCAAAGGTTCCCCAGTTTCAGCATCGGTGTTGTGACAGGCAAACATCACCTTGGGGGGAAGTTTCTCAAATTCGAGATCATTCCCTGTCCCTTGCAGAACATAGCCCCGTAATTCTTTGATGGGTAACTGGGTAAATTCGTCAATATCCGGCGTAAACGAACGCAGGATCAACGAACCATGAGGTTGACACCCCCCCAAAAGTTTGGCGACAAAGAATTCCTTGATATCCAAATTCGTTCCATAGGTTACCTTATGTCCCTGACGATTAAGGTCAATGGCAAATGACTCTCCATCACTATTAAGGAACGTCGCGATCGCACTCGAGTTACAGTGCGACTCCAATTCGGCTAAAAACAACCTGACTCCTGATGATGCCATAGTAATTACTCCTCTAACGCGATACAATCGGTCGTTGCCCAACGGGCGTACACTGAGGTATGGGGTTCGGGTAGCTTGTTCATAGCATTATTCGGCAGCATAACCGTCAGGCGATCGCCGGTTAGGAGTTCCACGACCAAGTGAACGTGAGTTCCCAGATACATAACATGTTTGAGACGACCTTCAAAGCAATTCACGGTTGAGTTGGGTGGTGAAAGACTCAAGCGAATTTTCTCCGGACGCACGCTAACCACCATTTCCTTAGAGTTACTCATCCATTCTTTGGCGTCAGGGGATTGCACAACTATCTCTAAACCACTGGGCGTGATAATCTGTAGCGTAGAGGCATCGGCAGCGTGCAGGCGACCCTTAAACAGATTCGTATCACCGATAAAATCAGCCACAAAGGGGGTACGGGGACGTTCGTAGATTTCAGTGGGGTTGCCCACTTGTTCAATTTTTCCCGCCTCCATCACGGCAATCCGATCAGATAGGCTCAAGGCTTCTTCTTGGTCATGGGTCACCATAATAAACGTTAACCCCAACTCCTGATGCAAGTTGGATAGTTCCACCTGCATTTCTTTGCGAAGCTTAAAATCTAAAGCTCCCAAGGGTTCATCCAACAATAGAACAGTAGGACGATTCACCAAGGCTCGTGCTAATGCTACCCGTTGTTGTTGTCCGCCAGACAGTTGAGCCGGAAATCGATTGCTATAAGTTTCCATTTGCACCTGTTTGAGGGCTTGTTTGACTCGCTCCTCAATGTCTGTTCCCTTGAGCTTTTTCAGTCGCAACCCGAAGGCGACATTTTCTGCAACCGTCAGGTGATTGAATAGAGCGTAACTTTGAAATACTGTATTGACAGGTCGGCGGTGAGGAGGTATGTGATTCATGGGTTGCCCTTGAATCAAAACCTCACCTGCAGACGGAGACTCAAATCCTGCCACTAAGCGCAGGGTAGTCGTTTTACCGCAACCTGAGGGACCGAGAATACTAAAAAATTCTCCCCGTCGGATCTTCAAGTCAATTCCCCGAACCGCTGTCTCGCCATTGAAAACCTTGAAAACCTTGCGGAGTTCAACATCAAGCTCAGCCGTAGTATCCGGAGCGCGTTGGTCTTTAACGGAAGGTTGAAACATAATAATTCATTCACTAGCGCAAAGTCGCCCTGATTTAACCAATGAAACCCGATCCAATGTGAATTCGTTAATCCTTTTTTTTATACTTGGGTCTATTTTATCTGTCTACTAACCTGGCGGGGTGGCTTCAAAGAATTGACCCGCTAAAAATTTCACCGCTCCCAGACGTAGCCTTTTAGCTCTGGAACCAGAAGATTGTCTTCAGCATCAGGATAATACCAAATCCGCTTTTGTTACCCCCTTTATCTCTTGGGGACTTTTTCCTTGAGGCTATTTACCCTCTGTCCTCTGCCTTTTTTCGGTCAGGAACATCTACAGCGAATGCATTTGAGGAAAGGATGCGCTATTATTTCACCTTGATGCGACTGGGTTAACGACCTAGTTTGGCACAGATAAGCCACTTCTGTGAAAAAAGCGTCACAATCAACACTAGCTAGACTGAGTACAAACTACTAAAGAGAGTTGAGAAGCCGTTTACTATGACCGTGATTCAGCCCTATTCCGGAGGTCGCCAAACGACACCCCGTACCGTTGGACGCAATTACCAATCGGTCATTGTCATGCTGATTGTCAGTTTGTTCCTAGTCGGGGCAATGGGTTCTCGTCTGGCGTACTTACAGTTGGTTCAAGGAGAACGTAACCGACAACTGGCTGAAAATAACCGGATTCGGCTGATACCGAAGCAACCAGTGCGGGGCAATATTTTCGACCGTAAGGGCAAAGTGCTTGCCAGCTCTCGCTTGTCTCATTCAGTGTTCTTATGGCCCGTGGCACTGAAAAAAACCGAATGGCCCCAAACGCGCCAACGTTTGTCCCAACTGTTAACTATTCCCGAAGATGAGATTCAAAAACGAGTCGAACGGGCTGGCTTTGATTCACCCTCGCTGATCCGAATTGAACGGGGGCTTTCACCTGCCCAAATCACCGCTTTACAGGAGTATAGCCATCAACTGGACGGCATCGAGGTGGATATCGAAGCCGTTAGGGATTATCCCAATGGGGATTTAGCTGCTCACGTTTTGGGATATACCGGGGAACTGAATGATCGAGAACTCGCACAACGTCTCGACGACGGGTATCGCATGGGCGATGTAGCGGGAAAGATGGGAGTTGAAGAAGCCTTTGAACCAACCCTGCGGGGAGAATGGGGGGGTCAACAAGTTGAAGTTGATGGTGCAGGTCGAGTTCTGAGTATTCTGGGTGAGAAAGAGGCAAAATCAGGTAAAGACCTGCAAATTACCCTTGATTTAAAGACCCAGAAGGCAGCCGAAGCCGCATTGGGCAATCAAAAGGGTGCGATTGTCGCCCTTGATCCCAGAAATGGGGCAGTGTTAGCGATGGTTAGCCGCCCTACATTCGATCCCAATATTTTCTCCAGCCGGATTACTCCAGATATGTGGAAGCAATTGCAAGGGAAAGGCAATCCATTTGTCAATCGGGCGATGCGCGGATTTCCCCCGGCGAGTACGTTTAAGGTGGTGACCCAAACAGCGGGTATGGAGTCGGGGAAATTTGGACCAGGTACCGTTTTACCCACCTTTGCCGCCTTGAATGTTGGGGGTACAGCCTTTGGCGAATGGAACCGTGCCGGTTTTGGTCCGTTGGGATACCAGCAAGCTATGGCGTGGAGTAGTAATACGTTTCATGGTCAAATTGGCAAAGGGGTAGGTGGACCAACTCTGATTAAATGGGCAAGGAACTATGGATTTGGTCAACCCACGGGAATTGAGTTGTCTGAAGAAGCGGCGGGTTTGATTGCCGATGATACCTGGAAGCGGGAGCGCTTCAACTGGGAATGGACAGTTGGGGATACCGTGAATATGTCTATTGGTCAGGGATTTACGCAAGCGACACCCCTGCAAGTGGCAGTCATGTTTGCGGTTCCGGCGAATGGTGGCTATCGAGTTAAACCGCATTTACGTAAGGACAATGAGGCGTTAAGCAATTGGCGGGTGTCAATGGAAATGAAGCCTTCAACGATAGAGACACTACGTAAGGGATTACGAGCTGTGGTTGCTGGTGGTACGGGACAAGTGTTAAATGTGCCTCATCTACCGCCGATAGCTGGAAAGAGTGGTACAGCCGAAGCGCCACCTGGAAAGCCTCACGCTTGGTTTGGTGCCTTTGCGCCATTCGATAAACCCGAGATTGTCGTGGTCGCTTTTGCTGAACATTCCGGTGGTGGTGGCGGTTCTGTAGCTGCACCGATGGTTAAGCAGGTGTTGGAAGCTTACTTTGATGCCAAGTCCCCGGAGGAGAAGGAAAAGTAGGTCGGGTGTTGGGTGTCGGGGAGATGGGGGAGTTATCAGTTATCAGTTATCAGTTATCAGGAGCCGGGGGAGCTGGGGGAGATGAGGGAGATGGGGAAGTTGACCCAAAGTTCTACCTTACCTGTTCACTGTTCACTGTTCCCTGTTCCCTGTTCCCTGTTCCCCGTTCCCCGATCCTCAATCTAAGACAAATAACGTAATCATCTTCAGCCAATTGGCTGATGCTAGTTCCGGAAAAGCTATTGTATGATTACGTTAGATTTCCGCTGCTCCTATATGTCAAAAACATTGAGTGTGCACCCTAAATATATCCAAGCTGTCGAACAAGCTTGGAGATATAAGAGTAACGGACAAGAGCAAGAGCTAGCTGAACAGCTAGGTCGTTCGCTGCCTATTGTAATTAATAATCTTTTTCTCAAAGGTCAACCCGTTAATCGGCTAAATTTTCTGCAAATTTGTCAGCTATTAGGACTGGATTGGCGAGAAGTGGCTGGCTTGGAGGGACAAGAATCATCGCTCACCTCTGTATCTTCTGTAGCCTTCAATTCGGGTGAGAATCAAATTAGCTCTTATTTTTCCGTCGAAAAAGACACGGTCGATAAAGCGTTACAGGATTTGGTACGCACTCTTTGTGAAATGTTAGGTCGTATCACTCGTAAAGCAGGAGACTTGCTGAGTGCCGATCGCGCCAGTATCTTTTTAATCGATCAGCACAAGAAGGAAGTTGGTTCTTTAATCGCTGAGGATGGCAAAGGGGGTTCCTTAATCATTGATATCCCCATGAATAAGGGAATTGTTGGTTTAGCTGCCCGCTCGTCCAACATGATCAATATTCCCTTTGATGTCTACGACGACCCCCGTTCAGAACAAGCGAAGAAAACGGATCAAAAAACAGGGTACCGCACTTATACCATCCTGGCGTGGCCCCTGTTGAATCGCCAAAAAGAGGTTGTTGCTGTTGCCCAATTTATCAACAAGCTCAAACCTCATTCAAACCCTCACGAAGACTTATCGCAGCGAATTGACAAAAAGGGATTTACTTCAGAAGATGAATTCGTTTTTGCGAAATTTTCCCCATCAATTATGGGTATTTTAGGCAAATGTCAGCTCTGCCATCAACTGGCGCACAAACTTCAAGCGAAGCAACAAATTACCAGAGGTGGTGTTGTCTTGGGAGAAGAGGAGTTGATTGCTGAACTCAGGCAGCGAACGCAACAGCTACGGCAGGGCTTCGCCAAGCTAGTATAGCAGAAGTTCCCTGATCAACCAATTTAACTCGGTGGTGGAAAGAAGAGAACGGGATGCCAACTACGCCGCATTAATTCCCCAGCAAAGCTACGGATAGGCAATTCAATAATACTGCCGATTGTTTCAGAGGAAACCGCGATCGCGCTGATGTCAAACACTGTCGCCGCATCTAAAACTTCCCGATAAGGATTACCAACTCGGACTTCGGTCTTAACTTGCAAACCCAGCGCTTCTAAGTCCGCTTTAATCTGCTTCAGCTTTTCTTGTGCGACTTGGACTTGTTGTTCCTTGGAAACAGGTTTACGCCCCACTTCTTCAATCACCCACATTAACAAGCACTCAGAGAGTGAGTGATCCGGGCGCTTTTGAGCATAAGCTTTCACCTTTTGCAACAGATACTCCGACGCTTTACCGCCGTTATAAGGAATCAGAAAATAACGGAATAAATGTTGACAGCGCAGCTCGAGTTCTTCACAGGTATAAGTCGAAACCAGTTGGGGACGCAGGATCAGCAAAGGAGTGGTATAGTTCCTCGCTAATCCGGCTGTAGTGCTACCAAACAGCTTTTCTTGTAAAAAATTGCGGCTTTCCATCCCCGTCAGAATCACATCGGCTTCGTAACGTTTGGCAACTTTGGGTATATTATCCAAAGGACGCCCTGAGACAACTTCGATGTGAACCTCTACACCCTCTGGTATAGTTGTCAATCCAGCTTGCAGGCGATCGCGAGCGCGGGTAATTCCTTCCTCATCTATCCGGGGAATTTCCCCTTCCTCCCACAACGGTACGCTATGAAGAAAGATAATCCTTTGGATACCATTAGCCGCTAAACTGGGTACAAACTCAACCAACCGATACAAACCATCGGCAAAATCGGTGCAAATTAAGCAACGCTGAAACATAAGATAGGAAAATGTTTGTTTTATCACAGATCCCAGCGTCAAAGCAGGTTTGGCGTTGGGCTGCTTACGGATTCAAGCTTACCGCTTAGGGGATGTCTATGAGTGAAGTACCCCAACAAGATCCGCTGAAGTTGGGGCTTCCCAACCTTAGCAAAAATCAAGGACGGTTTTATTCGTCTTCGGGATTTCCCGTTTCATCCGCCGATGCCACGTTGGGTACTTTCAGCAAGTGAGAAAGTCCGGAACTGAATCCGGTGATGGTCTTACAAGGGCGTCAACAGGCAGCCGCCCGTCTTCCACAGGCAGTATATTTTGTTAGTGCGCTTGGTTTTCGCGTTTTGTGGTTAGAGTTCTAACCGAATAGAATATTCTTGCTTAATTGTACTAAATCATTGTTGAGCTAATCATTTCAGCCAGTTCGCTACACTCTCTTTTCACTGATGTGGCGTTGTGTGTTTTAGAGAATGAAGCCTTTGAGCCAATCAATCCAACGCTTGATGACGCATTACTTATAACTTATTCCATTCCGACCAAAGCCTTACTAGAGTTGACGCCCCAGCATCCCCAGCCCCTTTCCACCGTAGGAACCGAGCAAGAGACGGAGGTCGCCCACTACACAGGGACCACTGCTCGTACTTTTAACTGGGTTCTAGACCCCATTCATGTTTGAGAAACTCCTTGTACATATTTTCACGCATGATCATTTGCTCGTAAAGCTTAACCAGAAAGTCTTGAGCTTGCTCACGGCTCATTTTCTGCACCTGGGTTTCAAACGAGCGGATATTAAATTGTTGTTCTAGGGAAAGTTGCATGGGTTGGGACATGGTTATCTCCTTGAATGCTAGAAAAAATGGACGTTCAGATGACACAAGCCTGCATTTGGCAAGGGCTATGTTCTGCGAACGGGTCAACCGTTCCCAAGCTATATTAAAAACTGTAACAATTATTTGACAAATTGCCTATACCTCCCAATGTAGATTTCTCTTGAATCCAAAGATGGAGAACCGTTACAGTTACATAAAACGGACTCAAAGCTACCCACAAGTGGACAACTGTGCCGCTTACTTGCTTTACTTCCTGCTTCATCCTGACAGTGACGGCACTCAACACCTCGACGTCGCTCGGTGTTGACCCTGAGCGAAGTCGAAGGGTCAACCAGTCCACAGGCTCTCCCCCACCTAAATGGCGGCGTACTCCAAACGGAGGCGTTCGGAAAAGTTTCCGCTCTTGGATTGAGGCATTTGTATCAGCTTGTTCCTAGAGCAAACTGCTCAATGTGAACAGTTGCTTGAGTATATTTACGGAACATCAGCAAACTGTGACATCATTGCTATACCGGGTTTAAACGGCTCTAATTCTTACAGAGTTGCCAATTTTTATGAGTCACAGCGTCACTCCAGTTCCAAACCTTCGTCAGCAGAAGTATCAGTACCCGACTTGCGTTCCTGAAGCTGTAACAGAATTTCTGCATGAACTTCGCGAGTGATGGGATAGAAATATGCCAAAATTAATCCACAAAGTAAGAAAACGGTAGGCAATGGACCAACCACTAACCGAATCGCTAGCAACGCCGAAGCAGGTTGTTCTGGTATCGGTTGACCCGGTTCACTACTCAAAAACCCCGCAAAATCTAGCGCTTGTCCCACGAGAAACAACCCCAACGCTAATCCCATTTTTTGCAGGAGTACCATAAACGAATAGAATATTCCCTCGCGCCGTTGACCCGTATTTAGTTCATCTAATTCAATCACATCGGGTAACATTGACCAAGGGATGAGATAGGCAATGGCAATGCCAAACCCTGCCATGACAAAGAGGAGATACATTAAACCAACCTGATCCCGTGGTAAAAAAAATAATCCGCCTTGGGCGACAATCCAGGCACTCATTCCCATAAAATAAACTGCCCGTTTACCGACGCGCTGACTCACCCAGTTCCAGACAAAAAGCATCACTAAGGCTACACATTGAACCACTAACGCGGCGGTAAAATAGGACTCTTGACCCATCCAGTTAACCAAATAATAGGGAATAATCGCCGCTGTTAACTGAAAGGCTAACCAAGAAAACAGATAAATCCCGATGACATACAGAAAAGGACGATTGCTAAAGGCAATTTTTAGCTGTTCTAAAAAAGGGATTTCCGTTTCATTACTCTCCTCCACCGTTTGCTGCGATCGCCGTTCCCCCGCCGCCGTTGGATCTGTGGTTCCCCACACGCACCAATAGGTGGGTAAAACAGACAGAAGTGTACAGATGAGTCCTAATACTAGATATTGTGTTTGATCATTGGGAATAGCTTCAAAGATAAATTGACCCAAGGCTAAGGAGAGAATACTCCCACCAATGGAGAAGGCAAAGCGAAAACTATTCAAGCTGGTACGTTCGTTGTAATCTTGAGTCAGTTCTGGCGTCAATGCGGTATAGGGCAAATTGACACCTGTAAACGCCATGTTGAATAAAATACTGACAATCACGTAATACCAAAACAGCGCCAACTGATTGATAGGGGGTACAACCCATTGCAGGAAAAAGAACACACCAAAGGGAATACCTGATAGGATCATCCAGGTATGGCGTCGTCCCCAACGGAACCGAGTGCGATCGCTTAATAGTCCGACAATGGGATCATTAATCGCGTCCCAGATTTTGCCGATTAACAGCACCGTACTGGCTAACCCTGGACTTAATCCAGCTACATTGGTCAGGAAAATCAGTAAGGAGAAGGCTAATAGGGTAGCCGTAATCCCCGCCCCCATATCACCCGCCCCGTAAGCCATTTTCGTGGAAAGATTAAGTTTTTCAGGTTGGGCTGGTTTTGGTGGAACTGGAGAATCTGATGGAGCGGGATTACTCATTGCCGTTTTTTCTTGCTTAAACACGTAAATTTAACACAACTTATTCAGTTTGACGAATCATGAGTATTTTTCACTAACGTATTCCTCCATGTCATGGACGTACCAGTTACCCTATTTGTTCTACTAACTCAACGGTTTCAGCAGAGGACACCCGATCAAATTGAGTGGGCGATAGCTGTTAATTGATGTATGCGGATCACCTCTACAAGTGTCTTTCAGGTGTTTATTTTCTGGCGTCAACCCAACCTACAACCGATTCCACTATTTTAAATGCATGTAAAAAACCTCAGCGCCTTTGCAGAACTGATGTTCTTGTGGTCGCTGAGGGTCAACTGAAGGATGCGTTTGATATGTTTCTCAATACATAAATAATTTTATGCGATCAGGACATGTTGCCAATGTTGCCATTTCTTATTAATTCACGCCTCACCGTTCCTTATTTCTTCATAATTCATAATATTTTCCTGATAGCTTGCTTGAGTCTTGTATTACTTCTTTTCAGAACGGTAATATCTAAACGATTAGCTGATTCGGCCTGAAGCAAAGCATTCATCGCGTTGTAATACAAATCGGTGTCGTAAGCCATCAAGATTAAATCAACTCCAGCGTTGATGGCTTTTACCGTAGCCGCCTCCAACCCATCTTGACTGCTATAAACCGCATGCATACTAAAATCATCTGTAATCAGAATGCCATTATGCTGCCATTTGTCTCGAATAATGTCTGTAACAACTTGTTGAGAAAACGATACAGGATGGTCAGGATCAACGGCAATTAATTGAGCGTGTCCCAACATCGTAAAGGCGTTTGTTTTGCTCATAACTTCCCGAAATGGCATCCAGTCTGCTTGGGTTAATTCCGCTACCGACGTTTTCAATTGAGCATCCTCAAGATGGGTATCCGTATCCACTCGTCCCAATCCAGGGAAATGTTTAATGGTACAGGTTACGCCATAGTCAGCTAAGGTTTGGCAATACCATAATGCCACCTTAGCCACAATATCTTTATCGGCAGATATGGCTCTCAGATAAATTTTAGAATACTTATCTTCAGAACTGATAACCCCATAATTTAAATCCACGACTGGGGCAAAGTTTAAATTAATACCAATTTCCGACAATTCTTTGCCCTGAATACTAGCATAGCGGATAACGTCTTCTTTGGCACTATCGATATCTTTTTCAATAATTGATGATAAGGGAGGTAATTTAGTTAAAGGTGGAGATAATCGCGAGACAATACCACCTTCTTGATCCGTGGCGATCCACAATGGCGATAACCCCTGATTGGCGCGAATGGCTTGTAACGATTGGATTTCTTGCTGGATTTCGTCTGGGGTTTTATTCTGAATATTTCGTCTAGTGATAAAGACACCCGCGATCGCGCCTTTTTCAACCAGAATTTTCACCTCCTCAAGATTGCGATAACCCACGATAAAATGCTGACCCAGAGTTTCCAGTTGGCTGGCTTCTCGATTGAGAATCGCTTGTTTAGTCAACTGGAACTTAACTTCTGTCGTCACCGCCAAAGAAAAACTGAATGACGCGATCGCTAAAATCAAAACGCTGAGAATAACTTGTCTTTTGCTTGAATTTCTCGCCCAGCCTGCAATTTCCGAAACAATTAATCCTAAACTAAGGATAAAGACCAAACCAAATGCCTCACCTCTTAAACTTGCCAACCATGGCGTTCTAAAATAAACTGCCGGAAACACTAAACTGATAGCCAAAGCCAGTTTGACGAGTTTGATCAAAAGTTTAATAAACACAATCATTACTCATAGTTAAAGAAATAGGACATTTCATTAAAGTTAACGGTTGAGATTAGGCAACAGGCAACAGGCAACAGTAAGAGTTTGAAGCTTCTTAACGTTTCTTAGTACAGCGGACAGAATTTATGTCCAGGTACTTATCGCAAAAGGCAGAGGGCAGAGGGCAGAGGGCAGAAGGCAGAAGGGAAAAGATTGACTGGTCAAGGTTTCAGCATTTTGCTGTGTCCTAATCGCCTTGGCGACTGCTATATATCGTTTCCAGTTGTTTCTCAAATCCTATAAAATGTTAAATTTTTTACTCAAACTTCCTCTGCGAACCTCTGCGCTAACCTCTGCGTCCCTCTGCGTTAAAAACGGACTTAATCTGAATGGCACTTATAGTAGCGATGGGAATATTTTTAGCGCTCAAGCGCAACTACCAACCTCTATCATACGTCATACTTACCCGGAGACTCGGCAGCTTTCGGGGACTTAGAAGGTTTCACTTCGTAAGGTTGAGAAGGTAAGATTTCCAACTGTCGATGCTTCGGCTTTTCCACTTCCTTGGGTTTAGGTTTGGGTTTAGCTTTGCCTTTTCCACTGGAACCGCGTCGCCGTTGCGATGTTCCCTCTTCACTGGTATTTTCTGCAACAACTTCATACAATATCGCCAACTTATTCTGATCCGTTCCCTTGCGTAACACTCGCCCTAATCGCTGCACATATTCCCGTTCTGAACCTGTTCCCGATAAAATAATCGCCACTCGTGCATCAGGAACATCAACGCCTTCATTTAAAACATGGGAGGCGACTAAGATTTTATAGTCTCCCTCGCGAAATCGTTGGAGAATCTCGTGACGTTCTTTGACGGGAGTGTGGTGAGTAATCGCAGGAATCAGAAATTCTTGGGAAATCCGATAAACTGTGGCATTATCATTCGTGAAGACCAAGATCCGTTCCGGATAATGTTTCGCGACTAAATCGGCTAATACTCGTAATTTCCCTTCCGTTCCTAAAGCAATTTCCTTAGATTCCCGATGCGCTAACATAGCGCGACGCCCTTGTTGAGAACCCGCACTAGCTTGCACAAACCGTTGCCATCCGTTAATACTACCGAGGTAAATATTTGACTCTCTTAAAAAATTATTCCGCAGTTTCAGACAAGCATCGTAGCGATCGCGCTCTTGGTGTGATAGTTTTACTTTAATCTGCACCACCTTATGTTCCGCCAAGGCTAACCCAGCCAAGTCATCTGGGCTTTTGCGATAGACCTGTTGACCGATTAATCCATCTAAGTCATTATGACGCCCATCAGTACGCTCCGGGGTAGCGGTAAGTCCGAGTCGGTAAGGTGCGATCGCGTATTCAGCAATTGCCCGATAAAAGTCGGTGGGTAGGTGGTGACATTCGTCAAATATTAACAATCCGTATTGATTTCCCAGGGATTCGGCGTGAATTGTGGCGCTATCATAGGTGGCAATTAGGATTGGCGTGCGATCGCGCGAACCTCCGCCGAGTAATCCTACCTCCACATCCGGAAACGCAGCTTCTAGCTGGGCGTACCATTGATGCATTAAATCCAAGGTGGGTACAACAATTAACGTACTGCGAGGCGTCGATTGCATCGCCAGTTGAGCCAGATAGGTTTTTCCGGCGGCGGTAGGTAATACCACCACCCCGCGACGCCCTGCTAATTTCCAGGCTAATAAGGCTTCTTGTTGATGGGGATAGGGTTCCATCTCAAAGCTGCAAACCAACTCCAAAGGAATAAATTCCTTCGCATCATCAATAAAATCAACCTCAGAGGCTTGCAGCACTTCCACCAGGGGACGATAGTGCATCCCTGGAATCCGAAACTTTTCCACCCGATCATCCCACGTCGCATAATCCACCCACGCCTTACCCCGTGGGGGTGGATGAAGGAGTAGAGTTCCCCGGTCAAAAGTTAATTTTGGGGTACGCGCCATTCGTTTGTTCTGTATTAAGTCCCCTCCGTTATTGTATTGTGCCAGAGTCGAGGGCGCGATCAGCTATTTACATACTGTTTTAGACCTAAGGCAAAAGAGCGACAGTGGGGGTTAGAATGATTGAGGTTGTGCGATCGCGTCAAGTAAACTGTTTCTATGCATGCCCTTTCAGTTCCAACATGGATCATTCACGTCTCTAGCGTTATCGAATGGATTGCCGCTATCTGGTTAATCTGGAGTTATGGTGACATTACAGGCAATCGTTACTGGTGGGCATTATCTTGTGCCATGTTTCCTGCCTTAGTCGGTGCGATGTGTGCTTGTACCTGGCACTTTTTTGACAATCCTGAATCGTTGGATTGGTTAGTTACCCTGCAAGCCTCGATGACGGTATTAGGAAATGTTACCCTTTGTACCGCCGCTTGGTGGATTTGGCGCTGTTCGCGAAAAGCTGATCAGAGTGATAGCAGCGAATCGGAAAAATCTAAGACGCCTGTTGATGCTGTTTAGCTAAACTACCCGTTTAGTGATACGATAGATGACTTTATTTTTTGCAAAATCAATCCGATTCGGTGACAAACTAATAAGGGCGCACGTCTATGCGCCCCTATGTTCTGTGAATGTAATGTGATGATTTCTAAAGATACTTTATTTGCGGTTTCCTTATTCCCTTACTTGGGTTTTTTGTGGTTTATCACTCGTTCTGGACAAACTCCACGGTTAGCACTTATTGGATTTTATGCGCTATTGGTGTTTGTTGGCGTTACGATTCCGGCGGGAATTTATGCCAAGGTTGCGTTTGGGGAACAATTAGCCAATGTTGATTGGTTGCATGGGAGTGCTGAGTTTTTTCTCACCCTATCTAATATTTTGGTCGTTTTAGGTTTTCGCCAAGCGATTATTCAAAAGTCACGCTCCAGTCAGCCCTGAACTAAAGTCAGCCCTGAACTAAAGTTCGGGCTAAAAGCTAAAACCCGTTAAAACGGGTTCAAAGATTTACCGAGTCAGCTAAAGCTTACTTGAACTTTAGGCTGGAAGAAATGCATTTTCTGGCGTCCAAGTTCTTAATCACTAAGTAGGTGGACACAATTAAACTTAACGGTTGAGATCAGGGAACAGGGAACACCTCGGCTGCGCTCGGTGTGTCACAGGGAACAGTAAGGGTTTGAGGGCGATTTGTAAAACTTAATACAGTACCATTTTCTTTTGTCCGACTACTTATTGAGCCGCGAGATGGGTTTAATTGTTCCCTACACCCCACACCCCACACCCTACACCGCTTGTCGGGGATAACGCTTCATTAATGATCTCACTTCTCCAGCATGATAGGAACTGCGGGTGAGGGGAGAGGAGACAACTTGTAGAAAGCCGATAGATTCGCCAAACTCTCGCCACATATCAAACTGTTCTGGGGTGATAAAGTCAGTCACACCTAAGTGCTTTTGAGTAGGTTGAAGATATTGCCCAATGGTGAGAATATCACAATTGACGGCTCGCATATCTTGCATAACTTGGCGCACTTCGGCGTCAGTTTCGCCTAATCCCACCATGATGCCAGATTTGGTGTAAATCCAGGGGGCGAGTTCATGAGTGCGTTGAAGAAGTTCAAGCGATCGCGGATAATCTCCTTGAGGACGTACTCGTCTATAGAGTCGGGGGACGGTTTCGGTATTATGGTTGAGGACTTCGGGTTTAGCTTGGAGAATGGTTTCTAGGGCATCCCAATTGCCACACAAATCTGGAATTAATACCTCGATGGTGGTTTGAGGCGAGATAGCGCGAATCGCTTCAATGCAATGGACAAACTGAGAAGCACCCCCATCAGGTAAATCATCCCGATTCACCGAAGTAATTACCACATGCTGAAGTTTCAGTCGCCCTACCGCTTCCGCCAATCGGGTAGGTTCTGTAGGATCAAGGGGTTTGGGTTTCTTCTCGAAATCAATATCGCAGTAGGGACAGGCACGGGTACAGGCAGGTCCCATAATTAAAAAGGTAGCAGTGCCAGCATTGAAGCACTCACCGATATTGGGACAAGAGGCTTCCTCACAAACGGTATTCAGTGCCAAATCCCGTAAGATATCCTTAACGTTGCCCACACGCTGCCATTGCGGTGCTTTGACTCTTAACCATTCAGGTTTAACGACCACTCCTGAACATGCTCCCACGAAAGTACCAGTGTTAATCCTAGCAAGTCTGTGGTAGGATGGATGAGATATTACGGGATGTAGCGCAGCTTGGTAGCGCACCTCGTTCGGGACGAGGGGGTCGCAGGTTCAAATCCTGTCATCCCGATTTTGAGCTAATTAAGTGGTGAGTGGCGTCAGTCAGTTTAAGCCTGGAACTCAAGTTCCGGCTAAAAGCTAAAACCCGTTAAAACGGGTTGGAAGCCTTATTCACTGAGAGGTTCCCGGTTTTGAGCCATTTAAGTAAGTAGTGAGTGGCGTTGATTTAAGCCTGGAACTAAAGTTCCGGCTAAAAGCTGAAACCCGTTAAAACGGGTTGAAAGCCTTACTCACTGACAGGTTCCCGGTTTGGTGCTGACGCGATCGCTCTGAGATCTTAGCCCACAGAGAAATAAGGTATAATCTCGATTAGGCACAACACTATTCATAATAATCACACGTTTATCGGCTCTGGTAAATCTTTGAACCCGTTTTAACGGGTTTAAGCTTTGAGCTGGAAATTTATTTCCTAGCTCACCTCCTAGCTCACCTCCTAGCTCACCTATTTCCTAGCTCACTTCTGTAAAAATAATGTCCTTATGGCGCACCTACTACCATATCATTTGGGCAACAGAATCCCGTCAACCTCTGATTACTCCAGAGCGAGAATCTGAATTATACCGTTATATTATTGGCAAGGCTGATGGGATTGGTTGTATTCTCCATGGGATTGGCGGTATGGCGGATCATATTCATCTAGTGGTTTCAATTCCTCCAAAGTTATCCGTTGCCGATTTTGTCAAGACAATTAAAGGGAGTAGTGCGTATCATTTGAATCATCAGCCATCGGCTTCTTCTTTGGCGTTTAGTTGGCAGCACGGATATGGGGTGTTTACTTTGGGAGGTAAACAGTTGGAAGAGGCGAAGGCTTATGTGCTAAACCAGAAGACGCACCATTTAAATGGCACGGCAATTCCCGCGTTGGAACGGGATTTTGAGGTGAATAAGTGAGTGATTACTCCTGGAAATACGTTTCCTCAAAGCTAAGGCAAACGTTAAAACGGGTTGGTCGTTCTCGCCATAAGATTTAGCCAGAGGCGAAAGCCATTACAACAAGTTGGTCTTTCTCGCCACAAGATTTAGCCTGGAAATAAATTTCCGGCTCAAAGCTGAAACCCGTTAAAACGGGTTGGTAGAGAGAATGATTATGGAGGGTGCGATCGCGTGTTTTATACACCCCATTAATTTGATGACCATTAGGCAAGATATCGGGAATACTGATTTCAGTTTTTACCTAGAAATTTTGGCTAACTCATCTTTGACCCAATCCTTATTAAATATAGATTTATAAATTAAATTTTAGACCGTTAACTTACCATTGCGCTTAACCACTAAACCTGATAAGCATAATTCTTTTTGCTCAGGACTATCATCAGCTAATATTTCTCCTATTCGTAAAATTTGCTGATAATAGCGAAGTAATGATTCTGCACCAATCTTATTACTTTTGACTATGCGATCGCGAATGGTTCTCAGATGTTCAGGATGATCGTTTTCTTCCCAATTTTCAATGATTTGCGACCTGACTAAGTTTTTGATGTTCTGTGCTTCACTACCAGCAGGAATAGTATAGATAATCATTTGGGTAATCCGACAAAGCTTTTGAGTCAAAAAAGGGTGACCGTTTGTCCATTTCAGAATTTCTCTGAGGACAGATCGAGGCTTTTCTACTTTACCTTCTAATCCCCGTGTTAACGCCATCGCTTCGTCTAGGCTAAAACCACGTAATTCAATCGCTTGACCAATATTAAAAGGTGTTTTTGTCTTATCTTGAATCAAATCAGAGGGCGTGGCTACACCCAACAGCGCAAACGTCAAACGCTTGTACTCTGGATTCTGGTCACGTCTGTTATAGCAGTGGCAGATTAGGGCAAAAAGATCATCAGTCGGAAAACTTAAGCTCAGTAGACAATCAATTTCATCGATAAAAATAACAATGGGTTGAGGAATAATAGCTAACAAGACTTCCTCAATAAACTTACCTAAGCGTTGTACAGGCGATAAAGATTCATGCTCAGCCCACCACTGTCGCCAATTGAACCGAGACGCAAGTCGTAATTCACTGATTAAACGGTAAGCAATTCCCTTATACCATTGCTGTTCATTTGCCTGACGACCAATGCGAGTCAACTCAACCACCGCGCAGACAATTCCTTCAGCTTATCTATGTTCTCTCCTTTCACAGTTTCACTGAGAACCTCTGCCAATTTTCGCCCTGCTTCAGCAGGTTGCGTATACGCCAACGCCGTCCATTCCTGCGCCTCTCGTAAATCTTGCGTAGCCGGATCATATTCAGTAAGCTGCTGCGCTACATAATCAATCAAAAATGCACCCAATTCCTCCAATCTTTGCTGCCCAAACTGTTCTTTCAATTCTCTGAGTAACAGATTGCGAACCGGAATATCCATCTCATACATCTCATAGCCAACCTGCCGACATAAACGCGACAGCAGCACCCGCGCTACCGCCGCCCAAGGTGTTTCCGGGATGAAGGTTGCCCAAATTTGGTAGAGTAAGTCAGGGGTGAGAACTAGAGGAAATGCGGCGTGACAAGCTAGATTTAGATGGGCTTCCCCAAATTGTTTGGCAAATCCAACAATCCGCTCAACAGCGATTCGCTTTTCTCGTTCTTGGTTCGTTGTTGCCATGATTTTGATTGGGGATTGGGATTGGGAATTGAGACAGACGCAATACTGACTAATAGTATAAGTTAGCTTTAATAAGCATGATACCTTGAGTAATAGTGCGTTACGCTTCGCTCTCCTCACGATGGCGGACTGATACAGCTAAAATGGTGGAATAGATTTGATGGTTTTTTGGGCGCACGTCAGTGCGCCCCTACAGTTTTCGGACGTAATTCTAATCCCTCAAGTTAGGTGTGCCATGCCATTATAAAGTTGACATGCATCCTAATAATTCAACCCGTTTTAACGGGTTTCAGCTTTAGGTTCCGGAAATTTATTTCTCGGCTTGATTTAGGTTTAGCAGATTTGAATTTGAGGTTCCCAAAATTTATTTTCCGGCTTGATTTACCCATCATCTATACATTTTCTCCCCAACCCCGGATCGCCCGCGCAATACGCTAATCGCCGCATTCATCCCCTGACGACTCATTTCAAACATTGGCACAAAATGGGCAATTTCTGCCGCCGTTGTATATAACCAACTCTCATTTGGCATCGGGTTTAACCAAGCTGTATAACGCACCGACTGCTTTAACCGTTCCATCCAGTTTTGAGTCTGCTTCACCCGTTCAGCATCAAAATTTCCTCGTGCTGCACCCGCATCGCTGATAATCAAGACTACTGCCCGTTCCCCCACTTCTGTTAATACCTCATCCATTAATTGAGCATTCACCAAGGCGGGATGAGGATATAAATACTCATCAACATAATCATGAAAATAAAATACACGAGTTTGTCGCAACCGCCCCCCTCGTTGGGCTGTTTCAACTAACTGTCGCGACAGCCGATGAAACGGCACCATTGAACCTTCCTGATCAATCATTAACACCAAATCTGTGCGATTAATCCGACGCGGAATTAACACGGGTGTCAGTAAAATCCCTTGACGCCCCATCGTTTCCACTGTCGCTTTAATATCCAATTCTACGGGTATTCCTTCCCGTATCGGGCGACGCAAATAACGCCAGCTTTGCTTCATTTGTCGCTTGGTAACGGGGAAATATTCAGTTAGCAACATATAGCGGGGGCGTTTGAATTCTTTATCCGGTTTATAGCGACGCACCGCCTGAACCACCTGCACCGGTTCATCCATGTCTAGGGTTTTACGGGGAGATTCCTCTAACTCCTGATTTGGCTGATCGAGTTGAGAGGGTGGGGATGGAGAGACAGAAGCCTGGGATGCGCGATCGCTCTCTTCCCGTGAATTGGTTTGCAAACGCGCCCACATCTGCTCAAACAGCCGTCGAATCAGTTGACATTCCGCCTCAGATGTCGCCCACACCAGACAGCACAACTGTTCCAACTCCAGCCGACTCCCCACACCCAAACCAGCCTGGAGCGATCGCACCACCACCAAATACTCATCTACCCCCAACGGTAAACCATGGCGCTGGCGCAGGCTGTTAAAAATGTCTATCAATGGCAGTTCGTCATAATTCATAACGCCAATTTAAATTAAACATAAATTAAATCCATTATTGTATATTCAATTTACTCTACTTTTTATAGATTTCCTCTATAACTAACCCGTTAAAACGGGTTTTAGCTTTGGGTTCCGGAAATTGATTTCCCGGCTCTCTATTTCCCGGCTCTCTATTTATTAAATTTTATATTACTTCAAATACCGCAAATGATCCTCCCACTTCTTCAACAACACCTCAGGAAACAGCAAATCTCCCTCAAGCTGCTTTAACACCTCATCCTGGGGAAACTGCTGCAACACCGCCACCCAATCCAATAACTCACTTGTACTCACCTTTTTCCCCGACTTCCCCTTCACCATCTTCTCTCGCAATTCAGCAAATCGCTCTACCGCCGCCTCAACTAACGCTGGCGTCAATGCCGGAAAATGAGCGTTAATAATCTCAACTAACTGGTTTGACCCCGGAAACTCAATATAATGAAACAGACAACGACGCAAAAAAGCATCCGGTAAATCTTTTTCATCATTGCTGGTAATAAACACAATCGGCGGATAAACTGCCTTAACCTTCTCCCCCGTTTCCTCAATAACAAACGTCTGCTCGTCAAGTTCCCGCAACAAATCGTTAGGGAAATCGATATCCGCCTTATCAATTTCATCAATTAGCACCACGGTGCGCTGATGACTTTGAAACGCCCGTCCTAATGCCCCCATTTTGATATAATGCTCTAAATTCTCCACCTGAGACTGGCTTTTTTCACCCATCCGCACCAGTTGAGCATCGTGTAGACGACGCACCGCATCGTAGGTGTAAAGTCCATCTTGCGCCCGACTGGTTGACTTAACATACCACGGCTCATAAGGTAAGCCTAATTCATAAGCCACCGCCTCCGCTAATCGTGTCTTACCGCATCCCGGTTCCCCTTTCAACAACAACGGACGTTTTTCTATAAATATCGCTAAATTCACCGCATTAACCAGTTCTGGCGAGGGCAAATAAGGGGCTATTCCTGTTTTTTTCCAGGCTTCCTCAGAGATGGGCTTACCTGTGTAATAGGGCTTACCTTTCGCCGCAAGTGGGTGGCTTAAATTAACCATTTTGCCAATACTCCTTCCCAACTAAGCCCACAATGCCTACATATTTCTTCATAAACATAGTGAGGAACACCGTTATTAGAACGTTCTAACAAAACTTTGGCAGTCAATCCAGTCGGTATTTGAAGTTGGCTCGACATACTCAGATTGTCTATCCACTCATCCAGGGCTTCTCGTGGAAATAGACTCGCTGGTGGTAAGCGAAAGGGATATTCCGGTTGCTCAAAGTTCTCAGCTAACCTAACATTCGACGATTGACCAACACTGCCACAATTATCCACCAGAAACATCAACAAATGCTTATCGCCCTGGGGTAAACTTTTCTTGGCTCTTGTCACCAACGGTTCCCAGAACTCCTGTAGCCATTCAGAAAGCATACCTGGCGGCATATAATCCACCGTATAGAAGACAAAAATAACATCCTGAGTTTGCCAGCGATCGCAAACTCGATCCATAATCTCCGTAGGTGTCGCTTCTCTGGCTAATTGGAGACAAGCAGTAAGTTCTCGCCACAAGTTTGGGATACTCTTACCCACACCACTAGAGCTGACATCAATTTTAATCGGAGATTGATTCTGCCGCCCTGGGATCAACCGCAACAGTCGATTCAGCAAAAATTGCTGTCCATAGCAAGGCTCACCATGAACCAGAAAGCCTGCGGTGCGCTGAAGTTCAATCACCTGTTTAAATCGCTGAGACTGTTCCTTAAAGTCAATCTCAAGAATGCGATCAAACAGAACCGGAAACCTGTGCTGAGGTGGCGGTTCTACCGGATTAGACGGGGATTGAAGATCAGAAAGTCCCCCATACCCCAGCAACCGTTCTTCTAGGGAAGAAAGTCGCTCAGACGAGTCTGACGGTTCATTCTCCTCAATCTCAAAATCAGCGATTTTTTCCAGATTTAGCCCTAATTTTTGGCAAATTTCCTCGAAGTAGGAGTAACTGATGAACTTGCCATTGACAAATTTACTAATCGTGTCTCGGTTCATCCCCAACTCCTCAGCCAAACGTTGCTGAGTGTGACAGCGACGTTTATAAGCTTGCTTAACCTCCCGGATGTACTGTGGAGCCACTCTAACCGACATCGCTCATATTTGACCCGTAGCTTTCCTCATGTCGATTTTTTGTCGGACTTTTGTCGGAACGACACTGATTCCGACAGTCGCCGAGTTTGATGAAAATGTCGAACCCACCAGAAAACCACTCATGCAAAACGTAGAAGCCATGAAAATCATCCTGGAAATCATTGTAATCTTTCTCACATTTCCAGAATATGTCCCACTTCTCGCCCTCGTCGTGGTTGTGGGGACATTCTACTCCCTGTTTAATAGGGAGGACAAGGGAGACAAGTAATACCGAGTCGCGCTCTTTCCGTAGTAGATAGGAAGAGCAGGAGGATCTAAAAAGGGGGAGTTTCGCTTAGTCTAACAAGCTGTCATGTATTTAAATTGGATATTAGTAGCGAGCAAGATGCAAAGCCTGCGGCATGGCTTCGCTAAACGCACTACAAGGATTTCGTCATTATTGACATTAAGAGCCTTAAATGAACGATGCTTTTATTCCAAGAATCCATCGAGTCCTTCCGCCATTAACTGGAGTTGTGAAGCCTTCAACTCCACTAACTCTGTTTCTTTCGCCTGGAGTTCTTGCTCTAAAACAGACATCTGCTGTGCAGTTATCGCCGCCTGATGAGCCGACTGTCGCCAACCCCTAACCGCAACATATCCCACAGAGGCTCCTAAACTGAGCAAGGTTGCCAAACCCAGGTAAGGAGCGGCTATATCTTTAACTTTACCGGAAAATATCGGTTCATTTTCCGAGGAAATTTGTATCGGCGAAGATCCCACAAATAGAAGGGGAGAAGTTAAAATGAAGAAGGTAGAACCCAAAATCATAACCGGGGTCAAGAAAAACTTTTTCACAATTGAAGGGGGAGTCATAATTCACCAGGTTTGAGAGGATCAATTCAATGAAAGTATCAGAATCGTTTGCTAGTTAACAAACGCATTGACCTTGGGCATCACATGATTTTTCCGTAACTACATCCTCTGACAAAGCGTTACTAATTTATGTTCCAGGATGCTCTAAATCGAGTGTCGCTTCCTGAAAATTAAGCTTTAAAATGCTTGCATTGCCCGCGTTTAAACAATGCGTAAATAGTCACTTTATTTGGGCTGTGCTTTAATCAGTTAATTAAGGATTTATCCTCTTTTGACGGAATACCAGTTTCTGATAGGGTGGGCATTCTGAGAGTGAAAACTAAACAAAACTCTATTGATTTTTGTAGAGGAAAATCAGCGATCGCTGAAAGCGCAATGATTAGGTATTGTCATAAAACTTAAATGGGCGATACTGGACTCGAACCAGTGACCCCTTCCGTGTGAAGGAAGTGCGCTACCACTGTGCTAATCGCCCCTAACCCATTAAATTAACATAGCGCCGCCTGAAACTACAACTCACACCATTAAATATCTTGGGGATATTCCTTCCACAATGAAGTCGTGTGATGTAGACTCCGGTGATTGCCATTTCCCAAAATCAGGTGATCCACTAAAGGTGTTTCGATTAGCAGTGCCCCCTGCAAAAGCCGTGTGGTCAAATCAATGTCATCCTCAGAAGGTTCAACACTACCCGTTGGATGACTATGCCCCACAATAAACCGCGTCGCCCCATGGCGCAAAACAGCTTGTAAAATCTCGCGAGGACATGCTAATGTCTGTGTTGCTGTACCAACGGAGATGAGTTTAATCCCCAATAAGTGATTTTTCACATCCAACAGCAACACAGCAAAACGTTCCTGAGTTTGCCACATTAACTCATGACTGAAAGCCGCCGCCGCCGCCATGGGACTATCAATTATAGTACCTTCTGTAGGGCGAGACTGAAAGGCGCGTTTCCCCAGTTCAATGGCGGCTAGCATCGTGGCGGCTTTGGCGGGTCCAACGCCATGAATACGCATCAACTCTTGGGGTGAGATATCTCGCAATACCGCCATGGGATCGCGTTCATCTTGACTCAATTGCTGCAAAATATATTGTCCCAAACCGACTGCTGAAAGTTTACCTTTCCCCTGACCTGTGGCAAGTAAAATGGCAATTAGTTCCGCTGTCGCCAAGTTTTTGGCACCGATCGCCATTAATCGTTCGCGTGGACGTTCGCTAGCAGGAATATCGGTAATTCTAAGGCTATAGGTCATAATGCTACCCCATCACTCCGGGACAAGCCGGTCATTAACTAGGTGGACATAATTAACGTGAACGGTGAAGAACTCGCTCCCTTGAGAAGCAAGCTACGTCATTTGTCATTTGTCATTTGTCATTCGTCATTTGTCATTCGTCATTTGTCATACTCGCTTCCTTGAGAAGCAAGCTACGTCATTTGTAAGGGTTTGAGGCTTGTTGACAAAACTTAGTGGACGTGCTGTTTTCTTTTGTCCGACTACTTATCAGGTTCGGTTGAATACTTACACGTTGATACTACTTGATACTACCGAAGGCAGATGGCTCCAAGGTAAATACTAAGGTGGCACGGTAAAAGTCAAGAATCACTGTCTAGAGGAACATGATATCATGGCTGAGATATTATTGCTATAATAATAGAATTTTGAACTCAGATTTGTAAAGTTAGGTGATTGGCGATTGGGGAATAGGGAATGTGGCGTCTTACCCCCTATTAACTGTAGTCTTTTCACCGCACCGTTAACTGTGGTGACTGCAAACATCCTAACGGTGATGGAGATGATTCAGGAGTTCTATATCAACATATTGGTTATCTCCAGCATCTCCGGCGAGAACGGTAAAGGGTTGATTCGGTTCTCCGAGATGATTTAACACGAGTACCGCTTGGGTAAACTCTTGGTCTTTTGTATAATTGTTGACTGTAATTAGGGTGGTGATACCTGCTTGCGTCGCTGCAATTAAACCCTGATCAGAATCTTCGATCGCCAAACAATCGTGGGGTGGCAAATCCATTTGCCGCAGTACATAGTTGTAAATATCGGGGGCGGGTTTTTTGGCGGGAACGATATCACCCGCCGCAATCAGGTCAAACCACGCCGGACTCTCATCCCCTAGGGTATGCTGCAAAAGGGCAGTTACATTAGTAGGGGCGGTAGTGGTGGCGATCGCTAACCGTATTCCTTGCGATCGCGCCGCTTTAATCAATCGTTGCACACCCGGACGTAGGGGGATAGAACCCGTGGCGATAAGTTGCTGATAATGGTGAGTTTTCGCCCGATGCAGATTGGCAATGAACTCGTCGAAATTAGCCGAAGGTTGGAAATCAGAGCGGTATTGCTTCAAATAATAGCGGATACGTTCTTTCCCACCAGCAACTGCTAATAGTTCACCATAGAGGGAAACAGACCAATCCCAATCGAATCCAGCTTCGGCAAAGGCGTGGTTAAAGGCGACGCGGTGTCCGTCTTGTTCTGTATTGGCTAATGTCCCATCAACGTCAAAGATTAATGCTCGAAGTTTGGTCATTGGTCATTGGTGATTGGTCTTATGTCAGCAACTATACCGACAGAAGATGTAAACACGCAAGCGGCTTTTGGAAGCGAACAAAATCTTTCTTTGGCAAAAGACTCGGACAAACAAGGTAAAATCCCCCGACTTTTAAACGAGGGATTAGCTTATCCAATCAAGGGATTATTATGCGTTTTTCGTAACCAGACCGTAGATGAACAAGACGACCATCGCGCCCACAATTGCCACCAGTAAACCCCACCAAGTAAAGCCTGTAAAACCGACTCCAAAGAGTAAGTTACCAATCCAGCCTCCAACTAAAGCACCAATGATTCCCAGTGCCATGGTAGCGAGGATGCCACCGCTTTGGTGACCTGGATAAATCGCCTTCGCGATCGCGCCAGCGAGAATTCCTAAAATAATCCAGGCTAAAATTCCCATAGTAATGTCCTCCTTGGTTTAATAATTTGATGATTAATTAATCGTATTTTAATCGGCACAGTTCTTAGATTATCAAGAAACCTCTTGAAGCTTATCTACCCTAAGAAAGAAGGTTTATGTGCTATTTACATTACTTAAATAAATGAGAGATTATTTTCCTCTCTTAACGTGAAAGACTGTTTGGTATCCTTGGATGCACATCTCCCTTAGGGGTGGAGTAGGGTGAGGATCTTGTGTGCTAACCGACCTAAGTCTTCTGCGCTAATCTATCTAGGTATTCTGCGCTGATCTACCTAGGTCTTCTACGTTAACCTACTGGCGTGGCACACCTTATTTGATAGATTAAGCTGACGCCCAGAAACTGTAGGGGCGCAAAGCTTTGCGCCCGATTCAATGGTAAAGTCTATTCCGCAATTTTAGCTGTGTCAGTCCAATCCATAAGTCTTGCACGTCTGCTACCTCCGCTTCCTGAATTTGACCGACTTAACACCAATCAGATTTAATAGGGGACAAGCATTAAGGTCAATCAGGCAATTTGAGATGATTCTTCGGCAACTGATAGCATTCCTAGTCGCGATCGCTCTAGTCATTCATCCTCTATCTGCTCAAGCGGCTGACTATCCGCCTCCCTTATCCTACAGTCACGCCCAACTCACAGGCAAAGACTTCTCCGGTCAAAATTTACAGACGGCTGAATTTGCCAATGCCAATTTACAGTTAAGTAATTTTGCCTATGCTGACTTACGAGGGGCTATTTTTAGTGGTTCGGTGATGACTCATGCCAATTTGCATGGTGCGGATTTAAGCTATGGCATGTTAGATCAGGCAGATTTGACGGGAGCAGATTTAAGTGATGTGATTTTAGTCGAAACCCTTTTACTGGGTTCAGTGTTTGATAATACATTAATTACGGGGGCTGACTTCACTGATGCTCTGTTGGACGGCGCACAACTGAAACATTTATGTCAGCAGGCGTCAGGGATTAATTCTAAAACAGGTGTAGCCACCAGTGATTCTCTCGGTTGTTCTTAATGTCTGTGTATGGGTTAACTTTGATGGTCGCAGGGCGAGACTACACCTGACGAAAGGCTTAGCAATGAATGCTCATAAAATAAATGAACAATCAACACTAGCGAATATTTTCTATAATTGGTTAAACCAGCATTCGGATACTATCACAGTTCATCCTAAAGGAGCAATTATTCTTTCTCCTGCCTCGTGGTTCAAATAGTTATATGCTATTGCCTCGGTTGACCACGAGGAAGGGCGGGTTTTGCCTTTGAAGTTATCGGTATATACCAAAATTAAGCGTCTAAACCCGCCCCTACAATTGACTTCCTGAAGAGTCTGATAATCTTATTTATTATCATTACCCTATAGTTTTGTGTTAACAATATTTCCCTCGGTACTAAACCCAGACAGATCCCCGACTTCTCCAAGAAGTCGGGGATCTTGCTTAAGGCTGTACCTCATCAACCTGAAATCTGCTGTAACTGCTCTAACAGATGCTTGATGTAGTTTCTTGTAACTTCAGCGTTTTGAGTCAGGCGCGTTGCTTCAGTCATCATTCATTCCAACGGCGATCGCCGCTTAACCCGAACTTGGCGCTGCGGTCTAAATTGACTCATTAGTGAGCTGATCGCGCCATAATCCAAACCCCTACTGAATCAAAACAGACGTAACACTGTACCTGAGAAAGAAGCATAGGGTCGGAATCCAGACTAAAGTAGTATACAAATCGTTATATATACCTGCTCCAAGGAGAAAAATTCATGCCAGCCCGCTCTTTTACTTCCACATTGAGGAAACTAACCGCCTGTTTAGGTCTAGCCAGTCTCGGTACCGCGATCGCATTACCCGCCAACAGCGTCACCGACTCTCCTCGTCTATTAAAGGCAGAACCTGGACTCCATCTGATTGCTCAACAGGGTGTGAGCAATATAGCCGATGAACTCGAAACCGCCAGCGACGCTTTCTCTACCCTCACGGCTGCAATTAAAACCGCCGGACTCACTTCAGCACTGGCGGGGAGGAGACCCATTACTATTTTTGCCCCCACTGATGAAGCCTTTGATACTTTACCCGAGGGAACTGTAGCAACGTTACTTCAACCCCAAAACCGATCGCGATTAACTGAAATCCTTACCTATCACGTTGTCCCCGGTAACATTAACACCTTTGGCTTAACTCCTGGCTCCACCTTGCGGTTAACCACTCTAGCCGGTAAACCTGTAACCATACGAGTTAGCGATGCTAGCGAAGTTTCGGTGAATGGTATACCCGTCGTGATGGCAGATATTCCTGCCTCTAACGGTATGATTCACGGGCTTAACGGGGTTCTATTACCCTAATGGAGACTAATGGAGATTCGCTGTAGGGGCTTGGTAACCAAGCATTGGTGTCAACTTAAGCTAGACCCCTCTGCCCCAGCCCCTCTCCCAACCCCCCTCGTTCCCCCCTACAAGAGGGGGGAGGACAGAGGATGTTTCACTTTTTTTGCACGGGGATGACAGAGGATGCTTCGCTTTTTTTGCACGGCAGAGGGGTGCAAGAGAGTCCGGTTCCCCTTCTCCCCTTTGTGGGAGAAGGGGTTAGGGGATGAGGGGGAAAGGATTAGACGAGTATACAGACACAGCTTAAACACGGATGGGTTGCCAAGCCCCTACTATCTACATCAACTGACTCAACCAAGGACTCACTTCCACAGACAGAAGTTGACCAAGCTGAAGCAACTGGCGTAGTCGGATAATTGTCCAAGGATTTGCCGCCGTAAGCTGCGCCTGATCATGTCCATTCTTTTGGTCACTCAGGCGTTGGGCTTGAATTGCCAGTTCACACTGCGGCACGATTGAGGTGTGTAAACAGTTGAAATAGAGTTCCTGACAACGGTCTAACGCTAAACCAAGGCTTAACCGATTGCCAATCTCAATCAACCGATCAATCTGGCGGATATCATCGCCGAGGGTATCGGGATCACCCTCATGCAACAGTTGCCACAGCGATCGCCAAATTAAGGTTTCTAGAGTTGGCTTGGCTTCTGGGATATTCAGGTGACAGCGTAGATGTCCCGCTTCGGTGGCGATCGCTTCCAGTTCAGCTATCTGAGCGTTGATAGCTTGGGGATCACTCACCTCCATGTCTAGGGCTTTAATCGCAATCAGACAACGGTTGGATAACGCAATTTCTGCTGCCACTTGCAATTCCTTGGGTACGGGCAATTCATCCCGATGGAATGCCATCAACACGCCGTAATTATCCCGGTACATCTGGTTATACAGCTGATCTAATCGGGTCAGAGTTTCCTGACTAATTAGCTGCATAATCCGTTGTCGTTCCTCAGCAAACAGATTCTGTAAACTGAACGACTGCTCACCAAACATCTGATTCATTGCCAGAATCGTATGGGCAGCACTGGCTTGCTTGAGGGCATCAAAAATCTTATCCCTCAACTGGGTATATGCCCGACGTCCGGTAAAGGGTTGAATACAGCAGTGGAAGTCCCAGCCCCCGATATGGAGAACGGCAAAGACCAATTCCATATTTTCCCAGGTAATCTCCGACACCAGTCGCAATTGACCCACTGCCAACGTCAGTGAACCCATGCGTTGGAGTTGATAGTCAAGCTGGTGGGCTTCGTAGCAGTAGAGGCGTTCTTGTTGGGAATAGTTGGTAAATAAGGAACTAATCGCGTAATGGGCAGCAACTTGTTGAAAGGTAATTTGCGACGACACAACCAGTTGCCGATAGACCACATCCCCGGTTTTAAAGGAGTCTACATTACTGGGTGCTACAAGTAGGCGTTCCAAGAACCCTAGCTCAAGCTGGATACCTGCCACCTCCCCCGCTAACTCCAACGCCCGTGCTGCATAGCGCAAAATCTGTACCCCTTCTGGACGAGATAGTTCCTCAAAGAACCAGCCGCAACTGGTATACATGAGCATGGCGTGGCGTTGCATTTCCAACAGCCGCAGGGCATCGATTTGGTCGGTGGGAGAGAGAGGCGCAACGCTGTGACGGTTCAGAAATTGCTTCACATTTTCCGCCGAGCGATTCTCGTTCCGAGACGCGGCGCGATCGCGCAGCACTTGGATATACTCATCCCGCGCCGCCCAAGGATCACGGAAAAACTGACGCCCCCTCTCGTCATACACCGGAATCAACTGATCCCGCAGCCAGTTTAAACTTTCTCGCAGGGGACGCCGCCATTTCTGATGCCAACCCCCGCCGCCACCACAGCCGCAGTCATCTTGCCAACGGTTGACACCGTGGGAACAACTCCAAGCGGTTACGGGTTTGAGAATCACTTCCCACGTCGGCGGACTGATACTGAGATAATGAGCAAAATTGGTTACCGTCCAGTTACGGCGGGGAAAGACTTGGGTAAAAGCATGGGCGATACACATTTCCGTGTGGCGTTTGTGATGTCCGAAGGTTTCCCCATCGGTTGCCACACTAATAATCTGAGAGGGACGGTGATCCCCATGAATTGCGATTCCCAGACGACCCGCAAAATGTTCGGAACTACTGAGAACATCGCTAAACCCCATATCCCGTGAGATGGGACCGTCGTAGAAAAAGATGTCGATAAATTCACCACTTTCCAAGAAACAACGGTAAGGGCGGCTGGGATCAATCTGACCCCCACCCACTTCATGCCATTTAGGATCAGGATTGTCTTCGGTTGGCAAAACCCGACAGCGTTCAGCTTGGGAGGGAGCAAGAATAATAAACTTAATCCCTTCTGCCACTAACGCTTCCAGGGTGGGGTAATCTACCGCCGTTTCCGCCAGCCACATCCCTTCGGGATCACGACCAAAGCGAGAGCGGAAATCTTCCATTCCCCAACGGATTTGGGTGTATTTATCCCGTTCATTGGCGAGGGGAAGAATGATATGGTTATAGACTTGGGCGATCGCATTACCGTGACCGTTGAGCCGTTGACAACTCTTGCGATCCGCTTCTATTATCCGCTCGTACACTTCCATGTCGTAGCGTTCCAACCACGACATCAGCGTCGGACCAATATTAAAGCTGAGATATTCAAAGGTATTAACGATCCCCACCACTTCGCCGTAACCATTTAACACCCGGGCAAAGGCATTGGGGCGATAGCATTCGTGATGAATCCGCTCATTCCAGTTGTGAAACGGTGCAGCTGAGGGCTGACGTTCAATGGTATCCAGATAGGGATTTTCACGAGGGGGTTGATAAAAATGCCCGTGAACAGTTACGTAGACGCCCCTGGCTGTCTGCAGGGGATCATGTTCTAGCCCAGCCTCCTCTGATAAGGTAGCGATGGGATTGATTGCCGCAGCTTGTGAAGCTGAAAGTTCAGCAGCAGAAGTCATTTAGATCACCAAATTCCACAGAAAACGAGTCAGACCGATGCCCTTACTCTACTAATTTTCGCTGAGAGTAGGGATTAGTTGAGAGATTACTAAACGAATTTTGGGTTGAAAGCTAGCCATTTAAGTAGGGAACGCCAGCCCCGTCTATAAAAAATCACTCGCACAAGTTACTAAACTTGCATTTTGGGATGAACTTGTAACAATCTGTTCCTTTCGTCCTTTATTCAACCGCAATATTTACTTACAATCGATGAAACTTCATAAACGTTTCGATAAGTTCACAGAACTTAACCGCACCATAACAAGTTTTATCGATTATTGCACATCTGGCTGGGGATGTGTAGGGGGTAGGGGTGCAGGAAGTCTCCATGTCCAGGGGAGCAAATGACCAATGACCAATGACCAATGACAAATGACAATCCTTACCGTTAACTTTAATCTGTGCCTATTTGCTTATTTTTAGATGCTGAACAAAAACACGATTCTGTCACTGTTGTTACTTTTTGTCCCCATTTCCATCGCCGCGCATTTTCTGGAATGGGGAGCCGCTATAGTATTTATTACCTCCTGTTTGGCGATCGTTCCCCTAGCGGCGTGGATGGGAACCGCGACGGAAGAAATTGCGGTTGTAGCAGGACCTACCTTTGGTGGGTTGCTGAATGCCACGTTTGGTAATGCGACAGAACTGATTATTGCTCTGATTGCCCTCAATGCTGGCTTAGTCAATGTGGTTAAAGCCACAATTACGGGATCAATTATTGGCAACTTGCTGCTGGTGATGGGCTTATCTATGCTTTTGGGGGGATTACGCTACAAGGAACAGGACTTTCAACCGATTGTGGCGCGGGTGAATGCGTCTTCGATGAATTTAGCTGTCATTGCCATGCTGCTACCAACGGCGATGGATGCTACAACGCCTGAAATTGATGAAGCAACGTTACAAGGATTATCGGTTGCTGTGGCGGGGGTATTGATTGTGGTTTATGCTCTCACCTTATTATTTTCGATGAAAACCCACAGCTATTTGTTGGATGTGGGCATGGTGGAGGTTGAATCCCAAGAGGGGGATGGTACTTCTTCCCCCACGGAGGAACCAGAACATAAGGTGAATTTAGGCTTGTGGATTGGGGTGTTACTCGGAGTCACCCTGCTAGTAGCGTTAGAGTCGGAACTGTTGGTGGGGACGTTGGAGGAAGCGACGTCCCAGTTAGGATTAACTGCCCTGTTTACAGGCGTGATTCTATTGCCCATTATTGGCAATGCCGCCGAACATGCCACGGCGGTGACAGTGGCGATGAAAAATAAGATGGATTTGTCGGTGTCGGTGGCGGTGGGATCAAGTTTGCAAATTGCCCTATTTGTCGCCCCTGTCTTGGTGATTGCGGGTTGGTTTTTGGGTCAGCCGATGGATTTGGATTTTAACCCCTTTGAACTGGTGGCGGTAGCGGTAGCGGTGTTAATCGCTAATTCCATTAGTTCGGATGGAAAGTCGAACTGGTTGGAAGGAATTTTGCTAATTGCGGCTTATTTGGTGTTGGGGTTGGCATTTTACTTCCATCCGGTTGTGGAAGGGTTGGCATAACCTTGTAGAGACGTTGCATGCAACGTCTCTACAGGTTGGCGCGTCTATACACGCTACGCTTAATTCGACTTCAGTTGATAATCACAGGTTGGGGGCATATTACAAAAGAAGACACTATAGCCGGGAATTTCGAGCGTATCACCTTGGCGATGGGTGATAAAGCCTAATCCTTCGGTTTCTGCACACCCTGGATATGCCGACAAGTCATAGCGGGCAGATTCGTTACTCAAATTGAAAACACACAGGATTCGCTGTTCTGCATAGTCCCGGATAAAGGCAAAAATCGGTTCCTCCGTATCCAGAATTTGCAAATTACCTGCTTCTAATGCCGGTTGTTTTTTGCGCCAGTGAAGTAAACGACGCCAGGTATTTAGGAGTGAATTCGGATCTCTATTTTGCAGATTTACCGCCCGTTGATAATGACCATCGGGAACAGGTAGCCACGGTTTTTCCGCTGTGGTAAATCCGGCGTGGGGGGCATCCGCTTGCCAAGGCATTGGCGTGCGGGAACCGTCTCGTCCTTTAATCGCTGGATAAAGGGCTTGACCAAAGGGATCTTTAATATCGTCCACCGGAATATCTTCCGGGATTCTTGCCTCAGTTAACCCCAGTTCATCTCCCTGGTAGAGACAGATTGCACCCGGTAAAGAGAGGAGTAGTGCGGCGATTAGATGATAAAATTCTTCCGGATAAGGATTTCCCTGAGCATCCTTTCCTGTCCAGCGCGATCGCAGGCGACCATAGTCATGATTACCGACAATCCAACAATCACCACCTTGGGTAAAGTGACTTAACACTTTTTCCATCATCTGGCGCATGAGTCTGGCGCTGATGGGTTCATCGACGAGAAGCCCACTATGATATGCCATGTGTAACCGCTCATCACCTTCTACAAACTCACTGGCAAGGGCAATCGAATCTTCACAGAAGGTTACTTCGCCTAAGGCAACCGTACCCGGATACTGATCCATTAGATCACGGATAGGTTTGATGGCGTCTAAGGTTTCTCGACGGCAGAAGTTGTACTTAAACAATTGCCGAACCACAGGATTATCAGCAGCGACACCATCCGGTAAAGAAGCATCTTCTGGGCGAACGGGGTTATCTCGCAATTGGGCGTCGTGCATGAAAAAGTTAGGCGCATCGACGCGGAAACCATCAATTCCTAAATCCAACCAGAATTTTGCCCGTTCCAAAATGGCGTTAACCACATCTGGATTGTGCCAGTTCAGGTCAGGTTGGCTTTCTAAAAAATTATACAGATAAAATTGTTTACGTTCGGGTCCCCATTGCCAAGCACTGTGACCCATAAATGCGGATAGCCAGTTGTTGGGGGGTGAACCATCAGGTTTGGGGTCTGCCCAAATATACCAGTCTGCCTTAGGATTATTTTTATTTTGCCGACTTTCGAGAAACCAGGGATGCTTATCAGAGGTATGACTCCAAACTTGATCCAACAGCACTTTCAATCCCATGGAGTGAGACACTGCCAGCAATCGTTTAAAATCTTCTAGAGAGCCAAAAATTGGGTCGATATCCCGCATATCGGTGATGTCATAGCCAAAATCCTCCATCGGGGATTCATAAATCGGACACAGCCAGATGGCATCGACACCTAAAGAGGCAATGTAATCAAGTTGTTCAATAATCCCATTCAAGTCACCGACACCATTGCCGTCACTGTCTTTAAAACTCTGCGGGGAAATCTGATAAATAACTGCATTCTGCCACCATTCGCCTTGGTGTTTCACATTACGCGCATCTTCCCACGTCCATGCCCGACGATTAAGTACAGGAGTTTGCCACCAAGCTTCTCTGTTTGTTGAGGTACTTTTGTGGGGTTTTGACATGTCCATAAGTTGCATAATTGAATCCTTTGTTGATGATGAGGTTAGAAAAAAGGACGAATTAAATTGGCTGAAACTCATTGACTTCAACCTCAATAGTTGTCCTTCTTTTTATTTAGGTTGGGATTCTATTAAAGGGGATGAACCTCAGCCGCCTGCCAATCTTACACTCACAGTCAGCATCTATGCGAGATTCTTTCCTGAGTATTAACCAACCCTAATACTGGTGCATGAACTTCACTCAGCTTAGAGCGCTTCAGCCTACTCAGGTGAGTGAATCATGGACGACTAACTAAATTGTAGACTTCTGGCTCTTAGACTTACCTCTCTCCAAGGGATTAACACTGACTCACCCCCATATCGTTCAGGAGATGGAAATTAATCTCGGCAATTTTGTAAATAAATGTAAACAAAAAATCTCCTAGCTTCAACGCTGGAGATTGAGCCAAACCTTTAAATAGTTGGATTTAATTTTTTATACCTTATTTTAAGGTACTCCTGTCCGATCCGAGTGGATCATTGAGAAACAGATCAATACCAAAGATTGGGGACAACAAAGCCCAACCCCAAGAATAATCCACTCCAAAAATGCAGCTTAACGGCGATAAATTTACAATTACTGACTTTCGTCGGTTGATCATGATAGCAGCCAACATGCTGCACTAACTCAAGGGCAAAGGGTAAACTCAGAACAATTAATCCTGTCCAAACCGGAAACATCCCCAATACGATCAACAAACCCGTCAGGGCAAAAAGGCTGCCACTCAACCAATAGAGTAGTTTAGCACCACTTTGAGTTCCCAAGCGCACAATCGGCGATCGCTTTCCGGCGGCTATATCATCTTCGACTTGGTGGAAATGGGAGCAAAATAAAATAATCGAGGTACTAATCCCAATAATGATTGAAGCCGCTAACCCCATTGACGAGAAGGATTGGGCTTGGGAGTAGTAAGCCGCCGCTACTGCCATTGGACCGAACGTAAAAAAGCAAATAACCTCGCCTAACCCTTGATAACCCAGGCGAAAGGGAGGACCTTGGTAACTATATCCCAAAGCGCAGCACAGTAAGACAATGCCAATCACCGTCCAATCCCATTGCCACCACGCGATCGCGATGATTCCTAGGATACCTGCGGCTAAAAATAGATTACTCAACCAAAAAATTAGAGATTTGTTTCCGGTTAAATTTACTAATGAATGATGTTTGTTGTGATCAATTCCTGTTTCTGAATCAAAGACATCATTACTAAGGTTCAGCCAAGCAATAATTAAAATAGCGGACAGTAAAAATGTGCTAAAAATTCCCCAATGCATATTTAGCGTTTCCCCGTAGGCTACAGCCGTACCAATCCAAATGGGAATGATAGCCACGCTATACATCGGTGGTTTAAGCGCCGCTAACCATAATTTATTTGGGGACTGAGCAATGAACTTTGTGGTCATGAGAGCAAGTGAGACATCCAGTAGACTAGCGCTGATCCATTCTTGTTTCCCGTTTTGGGTCGAGCAATCAGATCAAAAAGGTACTCTATTTTACAACGGATTACTGATAACTTATGACTTTTTCTCTAGATGAGTGAACGTGACGCTGGGTTTTCACCACCATGGGACAAGCCTGAGAAGGAACGATGGTAATCCCTCGTCGCCACGGTTGTACAGACGTGTTGGGGGCAATCGCCAACTGATAGCGGGATAGAACCGTTGCCAGAACCAGCTTCATTTCAAATAGGGACAAAGCCATGCCGATACAGCTACGACTACCGCCGCCGAAGGGGAAATACTCATAGGAGGAAAACTGCTGATGCAGAAAGCGTTCAGGTTTAAACTGGTCAGGTTCAGGATAGACATCCTGGCGACGGTGGGTTAAATAAATACAGGGTACTGCGATCGCTCCTGGCTCCAATTCATACCCTTGGATCTGCACGGATGCTTTCACCTGACGCGGTTGAGCAATTAAAGCAATCGGGTACACTCGTAGCGCTTCTTTACAGACAGCCGTAAGATAGGGGAGTTGTGCGATCGCGTCAGGGTCTGGATTCTCACCCAAGCTGTCTAACTCTTGTGTTACTTTCTCTAAGCATAACGGCTGACGATGCAGCCAGTAAAACGCCCACGCCAAAGCAGACGCCGTGGTTTCATGACCCAGCAGTAACAAGGTGATTAACTGATCCCGTAACTGGACATCAGTCAGCGATTGACCCGTTTGATCATGGGCAGACATGAGTAGAGAGAGGATATCGTCTCCCTCCGGTTGAGTGCGACGGTGGGCAATCTGTTCATAAATTAAATCATCAATTTGCTGCCGTTGCCTGACAAACTTGCCCCAGGGACTCCACCCACCCCAATCTTGCTGCAATGGTGTCCAGAAAAAATGGATTGAGTTCAGGGGGGAGGTGATATCGTTCAAGAATGGTTCAATGAGTTGTTTAAGTCTGTCATAGCGATCGCCTACATTAAGACCAAACACCACCCGTAAGATCACCTGGAGGGAAATTTCTGACATGTAGTCCCGAATGCGAAGGGATGATCCGGGCTGCCAATCCGCGATCGCGTCGGTTGCAATATCACGTATAAGCCGACTGTAGGTGGGCAACCGTTTCCCATGCAGAGGCGGCATCAACAACCCCCGCATGACCTGGTGTTGCTGTCCATCTAACATAATCAGCGAGGTAGAACCCGTCAGAGGGCGGAAGACATCGGTGACTTTACCCAACTCAAATTTATCAGAGGACGTGGTAAATATGGATTGAATTGCCTGGGGGTGGCTGAAAAAGACCACAGGTGGGGAGTTCCGACCCAGTAAGCGGAGGGTAAAGGCATCGCCGTAACGCTGCGTACAGGTATCGAGAAATTTAAGCGGATCAGCGATGAGTTGCAGCGTTTGCACAAAAAACGGCAACGTTGGACCATCAGGCAATTTCATTCCACTTTTTCCGGGCTTAGGCAACAGGTAACACTTTACCCATAAGGCGGGGGATTCAGTCAACTGGATTAACTCCCGTATGGCTGACTGTGCAAAATATGCAATGGTAGATAGAAAGGCAGACGTTGAGTCGTGTAGCCGACATCTGGGGCAACTGTCTTGCCTGGATCACCCAAAATCTGCAATCCTCTTGTACATGGCGTATTTATCATCTCATACTGATCGCTTGCCAGACCACAAGGAGCTATACCAGTTCCTTGTCGCTTGTCAGCAGGCATCTCTTGAGAAAGGCTGTACTCAAATTGCCAGTATTTCTGTGCCAATTCCCCGGGTTGATCCACTAGCGGTACTGCAAATTTTGGGTGAAACTCCACAATTCCAGTTTTACTTAGAAAAAAGAAAGGACAATGAAGCGATTCTGGCTATTGATGCCACGATCTATGCTGAACTAGAAGGAATTAATCGATTTCAACACGCTAAGACCGTTATCCAGAATTATCTAAAAGACACTTGGATTTGGAGCGAACGAAATAAAACTATTTCTTTTGCCGGACCGCACTTTTTTTGCTTTTTTACATTTTTTGCTTTAAATCCAAATTACCCGTTTCGAGCCGCTACGATTTTTCTTCCCCGTTGGCAAGTGGCGTTTCGGGGGAATAGCGGTACATTAGTGGCGAATGTTCAAGTTGATCCTCACGTCAATATTAAACGACTCTTACAACAACTCTATAATCAAATTGCTGAACTTAACTTTTCCGACCCTAAACCCAGTTCGCTGACCCGGATTAATTCTTCTCCATTGATCCAGCCCAAATCCATTAATACGGAAGCGTTTAAGTCAGCGGTTGTCGCTGCATTAAACTTGATCCATGCCAATGAATTTAGTAAGATTGTTCTGGCTAATGCCGTTGATATTTTTTCGCCCCAGCCCTTTAACGTCATCCACTCCCTGGAGAATCTGCGCCAACGCCATCCGGATTGCTATATTTTTTGTGCCAGCAATGGTAAAGGACAGAACTTTCTCGGTGCGAGTCCTGAACGGTTAATTAGTATTCGTGACCATCTCGTGGTAACGGATGCCTTAGCTGGATCAGCGCCGCGTGGAAAAACTGCCAGTGAAGATGCTGAGTTTGGCGATCGCTTGCTTGGTTCGGAAAAAGAGCAGCGCGAACACCAATTTGTACTTGATTTTATCACTCGACGCTTATCTGAGTTGGGACTCATCCCCCAATGCTTACCTGCGCCTCAACTGCTGAAACTCTCTAATATCCAGCATCTGTGGACACCGATTCAAGCACAACTGTTTACCAATGTCCACCCCCTAGACATTGTTGCCCAGCTTCATCCTACCCCTGCTGTAGCTGGTGTTCCTACCCAGATTGCTCAAGCACAAATCCGCCGCTACGAAACCTTTGACCGTTCCCTCTATGCCGCGCCGTTAGGTTGGATTGACTATCAAGGCAATTGCGAATTTATTGTTGGTATTCGTTCAGCTTTAATCGACAGCAACCCGTCTTCTCTAAATCATGACAACACCTACCGCGCTAGACTCTACGCCGGGGCGGGAATTGTGGCTGGTTCTGACCCCGACAAAGAACTGGCAGAAATTCAACTCAAGCTTCAGGCATTACTCAAAGCTTTGCTTTAGTCATTCGTCATTTGTCCTTTGTCCTTTGTCATGTTCGCTGGTATCCCAGCCACTGTCATATCAGGATGACTGATTTCTGGCTACGGCAAACGCTGAACCAATAGCTTAGTTCAACTTGAGGAGTTAATAAAACGGAGAGGGAGGGATTCGAACCCTCGGAAGCGCCTAAACACTTCAACAGATTAGCAATCTGCCGCTTTCGACCACTCAGCCACCTCTCCAAGGTGGTGTCTGAACTATCATAGCAGATTATAATCCTTTTTTGTCTAGTGGTGACTGGATGCAAATTCCTCACCCGATCAAGTTGCGTGCGGTTAAATACGAGTACATATAGTAGCTACCAAGACAGGTTATACCAAGTTGCAGTCTAATGTAGAACTTTCTTTTGCTCCCCCTCACCCCCTCACCCCATCTACTCTATCTGCTATCTTTGAACGCAACTGGGTACTAGGATATTCTTTACTGTTCCCTGTTCCCTATTGGCAGCAACTGCGGACTGCCTGTGGTGATATCTTCATATAACTAAATATTTTGTTACATATTGCAACTTTTAATTCTAAAAGCTATACTCTCTTCAAATGAGTACAACTCAGCTCTTTTGATCATCTATTGCTACGTCTGCACCCTTTAAGCTGTATACAACAATGATGAGGTTTGCTATGAAATTTGGTGTAGTCTGGTGAAGCCGTCCATGTTCTGAAAGCGGAAATCCTTTCTCAAGCTCTATAGTTGGGAATTACCAGCCTGAACCTAGGTCGTTTCAGTTACTTAATTATTTCTCTTGAAAAGTACAAGGGAGGGAAACGTGGTACAAATATTCCCACTGATATAGTTAGTTCACCCTTTGTTTATCGCAAATTAAGGGTTCATCGCATTTACCATCCTGTAGTCTGATGCGGATAAAGCCCTCAGCGTTTAAGGTTTTCTCAACCCAAAACCTGAACGGAGGGAAAAACCGCACAAGTATCAAACGCTTACTTCAGCTTAACCCTTGTTGAAATCGAGGATTAGACCAACTTATGAACAGTAAACATAGACAGCATATTGCTCTCATCTCAGTTCATGGCGATCCCGCTGTGGAAATTGGTAAGGAAGAAGCGGGTGGACAGAATGTTTACGTGCGCCATCTGGGTGAAGCCCTTGCCCATCTGGGATGGCATGTAGATATGTTTACCCGAAAAGCCAATGCTGATGATCCGACAATTGTAGAACATAGTCCCCGTTGTCGGACTATTCGTTTGAAAGCCGGTCCAGAGGCATTTGTGCCACGGGATAAGATCTTTGGCTATACCGGGGAGTTCTTAGATAATCTGCTGCGGTTTCAGGAGTGGGAAGGTGTTCGGTATTCCCTAGTGCATACCAACTATTGGATTTCCGCTTGGGTAGGGATGCAGTGGAAAAAGCGGCAATCGATTCCCCAAGTTCATACTTACCATTCTCTCGGTGCGGTGAAATACCAGTCAGTTGAAGCGATCCCCATGATTGCGGGTACTCGCTTGGAGGTGGAAAAAGCGGTGTTAGAGACAGCCGATCGCACGGTGGCTACGTCTCCCCAAGAAAGAGACCATATACGATCGCTGGTTTCGAGTAAGGGTCATATTCAGATCATTCCCTGTGGCACAGACATTGAACGCTTTGGCGCGATTGACCGTCCTCAAGCAAGACTTGAATTAGGATGGAATCCTGATGACAAAATCATCTTTTATGTGGGACGCTTTGATCCGCGTAAAGGCATAGAAACGCTAGTTCGCGCTGTGGGTTGCTCTCAGATACGCCATGATCCCCAAGTGAAACTGATTATTGGTGGGGGATCTCGTCCGGGTCATAGTGATGGGATTGAGCGAGAACGGATTGAGGCGATCGTGGATGAATTGGGGATGAGGGATATTACCACATTTACCGGACGCATTAGCGATGAACTTCTATCGGTTTACTATACGGCGGCTGATGTCTGTGTGGTTCCCAGTCACTATGAACCCTTTGGTCTGGTGGCAATTGAAGCCATGGCCTGTAGTACGCCAGTTATTGCCAGTGATGTCGGTGGTTTGCAATTTACTGTCGTACCCGAAGAAACCGGATTACTGGCACCGCCTAAAGATGAGGTGGCGTTTGCTGAAGCCATAGATCGGATTTTGTCACACCCTGATTGGCGCAATCAATTGGGTCAAAGGGCAAGACTGCGAGTGGAAGAAAAGTTTAGCTGGGATGGTGTAGCGCATCAACTTAGTGATCTTTATCTCCAGTTAGTCCGAAATTCCTCCCAGGTGTTGGAACAAGCCAGCGCGTGAACTACCCAGCGCTGACCTGTTGTATTCTGATTCTTGCAGCTAGGCGTTTCAGACGGTAGGGATTTGGTAACTAAACCCCTACCGTCTTTTGATGCCTTTTTCAACACTCAAAACGACTCCCTGTTCCCATTTGTGATTCATAGTTCGTTACAATCGAAAGGACACGACGAACAAACAATCAAGGATAAAGGACAAAGGACTAAGGACAAATGACCGATGGCTGAACTTCCTCAAACGTTAGACGAAGCGATCGCTCAAGCTCGCGAAGCGACACAAGCTGCCCTCAATGATGGATACACTCGCCTGCAAGTCGAGTTAGTGTTTCCAGAGATTGCTCTGCAAGCCCAATCCATTGCATGGCAATTTACCCCGATCTTTGAACAGTATGGTTCGGGGCTAAAGGTTCTCTTCCCTGATGCTGGGGCGGCGGCACTTGCCCGTCGAGACTGGGGAGAAACGCCGTTTAAAGTAACAGACATTGGTACAAGTCGCTCCCCTGTCGAAAGTAGGATTCAACCAGAGGATGAGGCATTTTTGATTGTGTCCCCTTCGGCGGTGGAAGTGAGTCAAGTGGAAAAACTCTGCAATTTGGCAGGCGATCGCCCCTGTGTCTTACTCACGCCTCAGCTTGAAGATCTGAAAGTGGTGGGTATTGGCTATGCCGCCCGTCAACTCCGTGAACGGTTTCTCAGTACCATCACCTCTTGTTACTACGTCCAACCTCTGGATGGGGCGGCTCTACTTCGGGTTTATCCGGGACTATGGCAAATCTGGCTGGAAAAGGAAAATGCCTATCAGCTTATTGCTGAAGAACCGCAAAAACCTGTAGGAGATGCCTTAGAATTGATTATTGCTAAAGTAACGGGTAGCGGTGACTCAGAAGATACACCTGCTGCAAAAAAACCAGGGTTTCTCTCTACGCTACAGAGCTTTTTAGATGCATTGAGTCGTTAATTAAAAATCTAAACGCTAAACGTCAAAAACCCACTATATCTAGCGTCTTTTTCGCAAAAATGTTGAAAAAGCGCTATCTATAATATGATTCTACACTTTATGAAGTCAATGTAATAATTGAAATTGCATAAAAAATTTTGATAGAGGGTGCAAAAACCGACCGTAAATCTTCCCTGGAACATGTCCAATGAATCCTTCTTGTGAGGAGAATGAGCCAAACCTATTCCATGGGGAAGCATCTCTCCAAGCCTTTTTCGATCTTTCTGCTGATTTGTTGTGTATCCGTGACAGTAACGGGTATTTTAGGGAACTCAACTCAGTTTGGGAAAAGACTCTAGGCTGGACGTTAGATGAACTGCGATCGCGCCCTTGGTTAGAGTTTGTTCATCCTGATGATGTGGCATTCACCTTTGATATGGAGAATCAATGTCACACTCTCCAGGATAATAAAACCCCAATCTGCCTTAAAAATCGCTTTCGTTGTCGAGACGGAAGCTATCGTTGGCTGTTTTGGCGTTTGGGAGCCTATCAAAATAGTGTAAGCCATGGTATTGCCCATGATGTCACCGAAAGCAATTGGCGAGGTAGTCAGGCATATCGCAAAAGAGTCCAGGAAACCGTTAAGCTACGGGATCAAGCGATCGCGGCGAGTAGTGTCGGCATTGTCATTGCTGATGCGCGTTTACCAGATATGCCGCTTATCTATGTTAATCCTGCCTTTGAGGAAATAACAGGTTACTCTGACGCTGAAGTCCTAGGTTATAATTGTCGTTTCTTGCAAGGAAAAGATACCAGTCAGTTGGCAGTTGATCAACTCCGTGCGGCGATTAAAGCTGGAGAAAATTGCACCGTTACCTTACTCAATTATCGGAAAGATGGAACACCATTCTGGAATGAGTTGACAATTTCCCCCATTTATGATGACCATAATAACCTAACTCATTTTGTCGGCATCCAATCCGATATTACCGATCGCATCAAAGCCGAACAAGCCCTGCGTTTAGAACAAGAAAAGTCAGAACGGTTATTGCTCAACATTTTACCCAAGCCAATTGTTGACCAATTAAAACAGTTTGAGGGAAGTTTAGCCCAACAATTTACAGAAGCGACTATCTTATTTGCTGATATTGTCGGCTTTACGCACCTTGCGGCTCAAATGTCTCCCTTAGAACTGCTTAATTTATTAAATAATATTTTCTCTAGTTTTGATAAATTAGCCGAAAAACATAGCATTGAGAAAATCAAAACGATTGGCGATGCTTATATGGCGGTGGCAGGTTTACCGATCGCGAATGATCACCATGCTGAAGCCATTGCGAACATGGCGTTGGATATGCAACAAGCCATTCAACAGTTTAAAACACCACAAGGGGAACCTTTTCAAATTCGCATTGGCATTAATACGGGTTTGGTAGTGGCTGGTGTAATTGGGATCAAAAAGTTCAGTTATGATCTTTGGGGAGATGCAGTTAATGTGGCGTCTCGCATGGAATCATCTGGACTTCCGGGAAAAATTCAAGTCACGGCGGCGACGAAAGAGCGTTTGCAGGATCAGTATGTATTTGAAGAACGAGGTACGATTACGGTTAAGGGAAAAGGGAAAATGATCAGCTATTGGCTGGTTGGGAAGCAGGAGTTGTAGAGACGTGCCATGGCACGTCTAGGAGATGAGAGGGTTAATGCAAAATTCAGTCAGGGCGGGTTTTGTAATCCAGTTAGGGTCAATTATAAAAGTTAGTCCCTAAACCTGCCCCTACACACTCAAAACTATACTATAGTTGTTTAACATAAACGCGATCGCACCGCTTTGTCTCTACCCCTGTGGTTGGCTGATAGCCGCTATTTTCATAAAGCTGGATGGCTTCTTTGAGGGCGCTAGCGGTTTCAATCCAAATTTCTTGGAAACCCCGGTTGGCAATTGTTTCCTCAAGCTGTTGCAACAAAAATTTACCGAGTCCTTGTCCTCTAAACTCTGGAAGCAGGTACATTTTACGGATTTCTACAGCGTTTTTGCCGCGTTCGACTGGATAATACGCCGAGGTTCCCACAACTTTACCTTGGTATTCGATTACCCAAAACTCTCCTCCAACCGTTTGATAGAAGGTTTCGACGTCAACCACATCGCGATCAGCTCCCCTAGGTTCCCAGGTTAAACCATATTCTGACAAGACTGAACCAATCACCTCGGCGGCGTTGACGCGATCGCGCGGTTCCCAGTCACGAATTAAAAAGTCACGGTAATAGGTTTTCATTGTGTACGAAATAAAGAATATCGAGTTTTATTATCGTCTTTGCTTGCCTTTCGAGCAAATGTCAGAACTCACAATTGTGGTACTCTGTCAAGCTAAGCTGTTCCACATTTAAAGCTTAATGTCAATAATGGTGAAATCCTTGTCGTAGTGTGAGCATCTTGCTCACTACTAAGTAGTCGGACTTATTTAGGGTAAATGCTGGTAAAATTATCAGACACTACACTAAATTAATTCACAATAGATCACGAAAAATTAAACATCAACCCCAAATAATGCTCGACCTCTGGGATATTGCCGCGATCGATCAACATGCTCACAACCTACTGAACCCCTCCGCCACAAAGCGTTATCCTTATACGGCGGCTTTTACAGAAGGGTATCACCCTGATATTGTTAATCATCATGCCCGTTATAGCCTGTTCTACCGTCGTAGTTTACGGGATATTGCTCAACTTTTGGATTGTGAGCCAACAGAAGCTGTAATTCTTGAACATCGCAGGCAACTGGGGTTAGAAAAACTCACGCAGAAATGTTTTCATGCCTCTAACCTTGAGGCAATATTTCTCGATGATGGCTTTTTGCCCGGTGATATTCTGCCACTGGAATGGCATCAGAAATTTGTTCCTGTGCAGCGGATTCTACGATTGGAATATCTAGCAGAAAAGCTGATTATAGAGTCAGACAATTTTAAGATATTTTTGGAACAGTTCCGCAGTCAGCTTGATCCACCATCGGCTGAAATTGTGGGATTTAAAAGTGTGGCTGCCTACCGAACAGGTTTAGATATTCAATGGACACCCAAGGAGTTTGCTAAACAACGATTTGATGAAATCAAGCCAACATCAAGTCAATCCTTACGCCTATCAGACAAGCCATTTATTGATTTTGTAATCACCCAAGCTCTAGAAATTGCTGGCAAATATCAGTTACCGATACAATTTCATACAGGGTTTGGTGACCCGGATTTGGATCTGCGCTTTAGCAATCCTTTGTATCTGCGATCGCTCCTTGAAGATAAACGTTTTGAAAACGTCCCCATTGTCCTACTACACGCGGCTTATCCCTATAGTCAGGAAGCTGGATATTTAGCATCTGTTTATCCGCAAGTCTATCTAGATTTTGGATTAGCCGTTCCGTTTTTGAGTCATGCTGGAATGCGTCGAACGGTTCAGCAACTGTTAGAACTGACGCCAACCAGTAAACTGATGTATTCCTCCGACGCTCACAATATTCCAGAATTGTATTATTTGGGCGCAAAATGGGGGCGAGAGGTGTTAAGTCAGGTGTTAGATGGGGCGATTCAGGATGGTGATTTGACAGCAAAGGAAGCTGAATCAGTTGCTTATGCGATTCTCTGTGACAATGCCCGAAAACTTTATTTGGAAAAGTCATAAATAATAATTAATGGGTCATAATAACAATTGCATTTCAATTTTTATTTCGCCTAGATTTAGATAGTATTTGTAGGGGCGGGTTTAGGGATTAACATTGATAATTGCCCATGACTGGAGTACAAAACCCGCCCTTTCCCTAGAATTGATAGAGGCGGATTAGCTTATTGGATAACGCTTACGCTCTACCCAAACGACTCGAATGTTCAAAATGTTACAACATTTTAAGAGGTAGAACCGGACTAAAATGCTAATATGCCTTCCCAGAAGTTTCGTCGTCAGTTGCGTCAAGAAGCACAGCAATGGCAAAGTGAGGGGTTAATTGATCCCTCTGTCTATGAACAACTTGCCCAACGCTATCAATTTGGGGAACTCGAAACGGCTTCCCGTAACCAATTTGTCTCGATTCTGCTGCTGATCGGCAGTATCCTTTTAGGCGTAGGCGCGATCGCGTTTTTCGCCGCCAACTGGCAAGTTTGGTCGCGAGAGTTGAAAGTAGCGTTACTCCTGCTGCTGTTTATTGGATTCAATACAGCAGGCTTTGTTTTGTGGCAACGTCCTAAAGGAGGACAACGCCGTTTAGGACAAATATTGCTGATGCTAGGGGCGCTGATATTGGGGGTAAATATGGCGCTGATATCCCAACTCTTTCAGCAAAATAGACCCGCTTACCAATTGCTGCTGCTTTGGGGAGTTGGTGTCTTGGGGATGGCGTATAGCTTGCGGCTAACTGGGTTAGGCATACTTTCTGCCCTTTTGATCGGAATTGGATATATTCAGGGACAAGGACAACCCGAATTTTTGGCGATTGGAGAGATAGGTTGGCTGCGGCTGATGGTACGATTTATGCCCGTACTCGCGGGTGTGATGTTTATTCCCTTAGCCTACTGGTGTGGTTCTCGGTGGATATTTCGCCTCGGTGCGATCGCGGTGATTTATTCATTGGAGGTGAACTTAGTACGCCTCAACATTTTAATCGCCCCCGCCTGGGTTAGCGCGATCGCTTGCGCCCTTCCGCCAGCCTTATTATGGGGGTACAGGGATAGATTCTGGAGACGGTATCTTCCTCATGCTAAGTCCTTTGAGACGACAGCCCGCACACTTGCCATTATTTTCCTCAGTCTTTTATTTTTCCTCTTATCGTTCTACTGGATGTGGAATGTTTCCTTTATGCCATCTGCCAATAACGCCTTTCATGTACCGTGGTATATTTTGGTCAATCTGTTTATCTTCGTCAGCATAACAATTTGGGAATGGCTGCATCGTTGGCGTCAGTTCAACCGAACAACTAGCTTTGTGGCTTTCATGATTGTGATTAGCGCCGTCATTCCCTATTGGCATCTCAGGACGGGTTCTTTAGATATCGCGGCAGTATTAACGTTCAATTTAATGTTACTCGTTTTAGCGATCGGTATAATCCGTAAAGGAATCACCCAAGCCCAACGACGTTTTTTCTGGGGAGGGTTGGTGCTGTTAACGTTGCAAGTCTTAAGTCGGATGGTTGAGTACAATACCGATTTACTGTTCAAATCCCTAGTTTTTTTACTGTGCGGTTGCGGTATTATGGTGGCTGGGGTAAGTTTTGAATACTATATTCGTACTCAACACTCTAAATAGGGGCTGCTGAATAAGTGTTGTGGTGGGGATAGGTGTTAGGGCGTCTGCATCAATAATTCGATAACCGTTTAGCATGGCAAGTAAGTTATCATTTTTTATTGGTTATTGGTCATTTTCCAATGCCTGACAAAAGGCTCTAACGTGATTAAATCTTCAATATTGTGTTGCATTGTCGTGCAAATTGTATCTAAGGGTAAGTCATTGGTATCATAACCAAAGGGATTTTCGATTTCAATGCCAATTTCCTCAACCCCAAACACAGCAAAACTAATCACTCCCACAACTATCCCAGTTAGCCAATTCAGTTCGCTAACCATCGGAAATGGCAGTGATAGGCAATAAATTAATAACAATTGCTTCAAATGAATCGAATAACCTAAAGGGATAGGAGTCTTGAGAATCCGTTCACACATCCCTAAAAGGTCAACCATTATATCGAGTAATTTCAACATGGCAGTGAGTTGATAGGTGTTGAGGTAATCCCGTTCGTGCTGCTTTTGCAGATAATCTCCAATCCAAAAAGCAATTTCCAGGGGTGGGTGATTCATGGATTGGAGAATTTGATACCGTTCTGCTGACATCAACGGTTCTAACTCACGGTGCGATCGCTCTCCTCGGAGATGTTGCTTAGTCGCTACAGCAAACGCTACTAATAAGCGCAAGGTTTCTTCTTTAGCCTGTTTATCTTCTGAGTTATTTTCGGCGATAGCAGTCCAAATCTGGCGAGCCAAGTTACGAACTGTATTAACTAACATTCCCCAAATTTTACGACCTTCCCAAAAATGTTCGTAAGCCGTATTGGTTCGGAAAACTAAGAGTAAACCTAAGACAATACTGGGAACCAGTCCACTCAAAACGGGCAAAGATACGGAAAATCCAAGCTCATAAAAGAGTGAAATAACCAAACCAAAAATACTGCATAAGATAACGCGAGGTAAAATAGCTATAATGACTGACCCTTTTACGCTTAAAGCAAGACGAAACCAATTCCGTTTCTGCCAATCCGGATCATTAATTGAAGTTGGCATCAATTCGTTGTTTTTTCTACCTGTTTTTCCGAAAAATATTTGACTTAATTTCCTCATTTTTTTAATAAATCAATTGTTTTTAGTTTTGATTTTTAAATTATTTACATAACTTGAGTGTTGACAGGAAGACAATTATGTCTTCAACTACAATTTCGCACAGTAAGCACCAAAAACCACAAATTTTTTAATTTTATGATTACTGGTCTCACTTCCTTTTGTCAAGCATGATTGAGCTACTCTTATCCTATATCCGCTTCATCAACGATTTTGAATACCTTAGACTCTTCTGGTGCAGGGTTAAGTACATCATCAGAGCCATAGCGAACAATACTCACATTCCGCACTTCAAGTTGAAGTAGTTTTTTGTAGTACAATAAAAGCGAGTAATCTCAGAACCGTATTAAAATATTTGTACAGACTTTCTAACACAGTGTAGTAAATGATTATTTCAAATGACAAATAACACGACCCCTTCTATTCCTTTCCGACGATTTGGTTTGACTCTATTATTCCAGACTGTGTTAATTTTGTCAGTTCCTGCCCAAGCGATTTACACTCATATCACAGGTAAAATTATCATTTTGCAAACAGCCCCCTTAGAACCCTACAATCTATTGCGAGGCTACTCTCAGACTATGAGATATGACATTTCTAGTCAAGAGCAATTGCGTGGTTTACCAGGTTGGAACAATTTACCTAAACAACAAAGTGATGACAACACCGTAATGTTTATCAAGCCAGGAACTCAGTTTTATGTAATTTTAGCAGAACCGATTTCACTCAGGTTGCCTGGACTACCACAACCGTGGGAACCTATTTCTCTTAGTCTCAAACATCCTACCAATCTCAACAACAATCAGGTTGTTTTGAGAGGAATTGCACAACGGGGATTAATTGAGTATGGACTCGAAAATTATACTATGCCTGAAGCAGAACGGAATCAGATTAATGATGATCTGCGGGCAGCAAGACTTGCCAATCCTGAACAAACCCAACAAATTCCGCCTATTGTTATGGAAGTTAAAGTTGATGCTTGGGGAAATGCCGTTCCGATTAGTCTTTGGGTACAGACTGGTGAAACGAATCAACAAAAGATTCGGCAGTATCGTCTCTGATTGAGTCATTCGTCTTATGTCATTTGTCCTTAATAGTAGAGGTTGTAGGTTGGGTTTCGACTTCGCTCAACCCAATCAAAGGCTAAAGCCCTTACTACGAACTGTGTCACACCCCGACAATTGAATCAGGGCGGGTTTTGTTGATATGTTATCAATAAGTTAGGGCGGGTTTTGTTGTTCATTTATTGATGACAAGTCCTTTTAGTGGCTAAACCCGCCCCTACAGAATTTATTGCTTTTGACTGTTGAGTGTTTATGACGATTACTTCCAACTTCCCCATCCCGTCAGCAACAACTGAGTTTTACAGTTGGCGTAATTATCGTTGTGCTTACGACTATTATCAGCCGAATCAGGCTAGCGATACACCATTGGTGTTACTGCATCCGATTGGCGTCGGATTATCCCGTTGGTTTTGGTATCGTTTTTGCCAACAGTGGTATCAAGCGGGATATTCTCAACCCATCTATAATCCTGACTTACTCGGATGTGGTGACAGTGATATGCCCCATGTTGCTTATCATCCTACGGATTGGGCGCAGCAGTTAAATTATTTTTTACAGACTATTGTCAAAAAACCCGCTATTGTGGTGGTGCAAGGTGCAGAATTACCCGTAGCCCTTTCTCTCGTCCAGTTGCCAGATACATCTAATCATCTGAAAGGATTGGTATTATCGGGTCCACCGTCTTGGGCTGTAATGACCCAGGAAACATCTGCTTTGAAGCATAAATTTGCCTGGAATCTATTTGATTCGCCGTTTGGTCGTCTATTCTATCGCTACGCCCGTCGCCGTCAATTTTTACGTTCGTTTTCCTCGAAGCAGTTATTTGCTGAACCAGACGATATTGATGAGCAATGGTTAGATAGTCTCAGAAAAGGTGCTACTGATACCGCTAGTCGCCATGCTGTTTTTTCGTTCCTATCTGGGTTCTGGCGACAAGACTATCAACAGGTTATTGCTTCCATTCAACAACCGACGTTAGTGGTTTTCGGAGAACAAGCTAGCAGTATTAGTCGCGAGGGGAAAACGGAAACACCCGAACAACGATTAGATTACTATGTCAAGCATTTTCCCCAAGGTCAGGGGTATACAATTGCGGGTAGAAATGTTTTACCTTATGAGTCAACGGCTGCTTTTGTCTCGGTTGTCGGCGATTGGATTAATCAACAGAAGTTAACCTAGTTCCTGACAAAAATTTAGTCTAAAGTCCAGTGGTAAGTTGCTATGGGTAAAAGGATTGGAGTACATCAGCTTTAGCGCGATCGCTCTTTTAACCGAATCACCAACCAAGTGAGTAGGGCGGCTAAAATAGCGGTACTGAGGCTGTATACTAAAGGAATAGCTGGTTCTAACCAGGGTGGTTGGATTTTTAGGGAATGGGTGAGGACAGACCGAACTGGATCATTTTTTCCCTCGCCTAATTTATTCAGAGACACAACCATAGAACCTGCGGCTAGCCCTACGCCGACAATTGCGACAGTATTTTGGAACGTGCGATCGCGCTGTGCCTGATCCAAATTTGTGATTCCATAAATCGAATTAATTAATTCCTCCAATAGAATCAAGCCAGGACTTAATCCCTCATAGTCTTTTTCTACTTGTAACATATATTTGTTACTAAAATCTTGCCTAAACTTATCCAAAAAAGTAAAATCATGAGGAGATAAAAAGTCAAGAATTGAGTTAGGAAGTGACTGCCAATCTAAAGACCTTAAATTCCATCCCCATAAAGTTAAGTAATCATAATCTGAGATAGCTTTTTCCTGGGTTTCTTTCCTGGCTTTCTCCTGAATAACCTTAACTCGTCTCTCATAATTTAATAAGTTAACTTCCATTGTCCGAATCTGATCAGCCAATTGATTTAAGTCAATAGAATAGTGATATAAACTATATTGTGCTTGTAATAATTGATTTTTTAATTGTCTAAGACTCGGGTTGCTCTGGCGCTCTTTTTGAAACAATCTCATAAACTCTTTAATAGTTCTATAACCCTCTTTCAAGTCCTGTTTAATAAAGCGACTCTGAGTATAAGCAAACAAAATTTTATGTCGATAACAAAATAATCTTATCCAATCAAAATTGAAGCGAGAGGCTATCTTAGCGGCTGAATGATTCGGACATAACTCAATCAAAACATGATTAGATACCTGTAGTTCAGCCAAATAAGTCGAATTATAATTTGAAAAATTAGAGCCTTTCCTATGACTTCTATATTTCAAGTTTGGACGGATGTAATATTGGGATAATTCAAAAAGAGTCCCCCCTAAAAATTTTCCTTGACCTACTAAGTCAGTTTCCCAATCAGCGGGGGTCTGAGGGTCGGAATTTTCCATTAAGGCTTGATAGCAGTCCTGAGCAACTTTAGACCGATCTTTATGATAGTTTTCAGGGAGATGAGCTAAGATTAACCAAGTAGTTCCTAACGTCCCCGGCTGATCCGCCAGCTTGTCATCAATTTTTTTTTTGAGATTAGCAATGACTTGATTAGCAGAATAGATGTGATAATTTTCAGGAGGAGAACAGGCAACTAAGAGTCCATAGGTGTCATTTAAACGGACAGGGTAGTAATATCCTGTATAGCCATCTTCGTGGTCTGTGAACTTGTCAATTTTTGTCGGTAAAAGTTCATGATACTCCGTTTCAAAGCTGTGATCATTTTTAAAAACATAAGAGAGATGGGGAAGACGGCGAGCAAAGTTTGCTTGGGCATCCCTTAACTCTTCATTGTTAAACCCTAATCCTTCTTTGATATCATAAACAAAACAAAAGAGATTAGGATAGATGAGTTGACTCATGAGCGACCGAGAGATTTTAGATATTCCGCCAGACGCAGAGCCAGACTTAATTTTTGACTGGTTTCGGCTGGGTTGGGACTTTTGACAACGCTACTGACAAAGTTACAGATTTCTTGACTGCTCTGATCCGCTTTACCCTCAAAGTAGGCTCGCTTCACAACTGGTGCATCAGGAAAAATTTGCTTAACCTCTTGTTCATCGGGTAAAATATTAGGGATCTCTTCCGACGACAACTGCCCTAAAGCTTGAGAGGCTTGATGATAAGACTTCAGAAAATCTGACTCTTCAGGAAAGACTGTCAAGAGCTTTTCAAGGTGAGATGACCACTTTTGGGGTTTGGTTCCTAACCGTTGACCCATTTGATGCAAGGCTTGCTGTTGCTCCTCAGTTAGACACTGATCTGAATTTTCAAGAGCCACGAGAATCGCCAGTAACGATTGATTAACGGTGGTAGCCATAAATCCTAAGCTGAGAGAAAGGGGGTCGGGGGAGTCATTGTCGTGCAGTTTTAGATAGATAAATTTTAGATTTAGAGTCCAAAACAGCTAGGCTATTAGAACTATGTTACCGTAAAATTACTCCGTTAAAGATGTAGGTCAGTCCATGACTCGTGATGCCCTGGTCATAGGGATTAATAGCTACCCAGAACTGCCTAACTTATCCAAACCGGCTCAGGATGCGGAGGCGATCGCCCAACTTCTGGAACAACATGGAGGTTTCCGGGTGCGACGATTGCCCGAAGTTAACCGGGAAGGTCGATTGCGGGTGCATAAAGGGGCAGAAGTCCGCTGTAAGCAAGTCGAAGAGGCGATCGCGACGCTCTTTAATCCTGATGGGGATGATGCTCAAGTGCCAGAAACGGCACTGTTATTTTTTGCTGGTCATGGCTTACGCAAAGTTCGTGGGGGCATAACAGAAGGTTTCCTTGCCACTAGCGACTGCAATCCGGAAGAAGAAATCTGGGGAGTCTCCCTGCAATGGTTAAGGCGATTACTCCAAAAAAGTTTGGTTAAACAGCAAATTATTTGGTTAGATTGCTGTCACAGTGGGGAATTACATAATTTTGACGAGGCAGATCCGGGAAACTTAGGACAGGGAAGAGATAGATGTTTTATTGCTGCCTGTCGTCCTTTTGAATTGGCTTATGAGTCTTTGGGTGGAAAGCATGGAGTATTGACTCAATTTTTGTTAGAAGGACTTGAGCCTAGGGAGAATACTGAAGGTGTAATTACCAATCATACCTTAGTTGATTTTATTAAGGAAAAGGTGAGAGGGATTCCCCAAGCACCGATTCATAGCAATTCAGGTGATCCCATTATTCTCACTACTCGCAATATCGAACAAGTCAGTCCAATTCGAGAAGGCATTTGTCCTTATAGGGGTCTGAGGTATTTTGATTTTAACGACGAGGACGCTGAGTATTTTTATGGACGCACAGAGAGAATAGATGAATTAATTGAGAAAGTTAAAAATAGCAATTTTTTGGCGGTTTTGGGACCATCGGGATGTGGGAAGTCTTCTTTAGTTAGAGCTGGACTACTGTATAAGCTAAAACTGGGACAAAACTCATCAGGAAGTGATTTGTGGAAAATTTATCCTCCATTTACTCCTGGAGAACAAGATAAAACCCCACTGCAAAAATTAGCTAAAGTCTTTGTTGATGCGGAAATCAATTTATCCCCTATTGAAAGAGCCAGTCAGCTAAAAAAGGCTGAAGAGTTGATTTTAGCCGGAAAAGAAGGATTAAAGCGATTAGTTGAAGCCACTCAAGCTCCTCGCGTAGTTTTGGTGATTGACCAATTTGAAGAAATTTTTACTCTCTGCCCGGATGATTCAGAAAGGCAGCGGTTTTTTGAATGCCTATTAGGGGCTTTAGAAGCAGCCGAAGGTAAACTTTGTCTGATTTTAGTAATGAGAGCAGATTTTTTAGGAAAATGCGCGGAGAATGAATATTTTGGCTTGACTGAATACATTAACCAAAATCAGTATTTAGTTCCTACTTTAACAGCTTATGAGTTAGAAGAATCTATTATAAAGCCAGCACAAAAAGTTGGATTAGAGGTAGAAAGAGGATTAGTTGAGCAAATGGTTGACGATGTTCAAGGTTCTCCGGGTAGCTTGCCACTTTTGCAATATACTTTGACAGAGCTTTGGTATCAAAAAACGGTGACTCGATTAACCTTAGCTGAATATAACCGCTTAGGAGGGGTTAAAGGAGCATTACAAAAGCAAGCTAATTTATTTTTTGAATCTTTGTCGGAAACAGAACAGAAAATTGCCAAGCGAATTTTCTTGGAGCTAACTCAGTTAGGAGAGGGGACAGAAGACACTCGCCGCCGTGTACTCAAAACTGAGTTAGTTACTACAGAGTATAGTGAAAAAACTATTGATAATATTCTGCAAAAATTAGTGAGGGTTCGCTTAGTAGTTACTGATGAATTACAGGCTAGAGGTCAAGCAGATCATAACGCTCTAACCGTTATTGATGTTGCACATGAGTCCTTAATTCGTCACTGGCCACAACTCAAAAACTGGCTGGAAGAAAATCGAGAGATGCTGCGTCGGAAGCGACAAATTGAGCTTCAAGTTAGGGAATGGTTTGAGGGTGGAAAATCTCGGCAACGCGGTGATTTATTAGCGGGGAGTCGTTTAGCTGTTGCCCAAGATTTTTGGAAGGAGAATCCGGCAGAGCTTTCTCCAATTGCTGTGGAGCTAATTCAATTGAGCCAGGAGGCTGAGACTCAGGCTAGGTTGGAGGAAATGCAAGCTCAACTTACTTTAGAAAGAGAAATTCAGGAAAAAGAAACGGCTCAGAAAGAAAAACTAATTCTTGAATCTGCAAACCAGAAAGCCAAACGCAGGATTAAAATTGGTTCAATCTTTTTGGGGGGGAGTTTAATTTTAACTGTTGCATTTTTAGGAACTGCCACGATCGCTCGTTATCAGCAACGGGAAGCGGAAGAAGGAACTAAGCTAGAACAAGCGGGGGTGAGTGCCTTGCGACAATTGCGATCGGGAGAATTAGAAGCACTCCTTTCCGCCATGCAAAGCGGTCAACGATTGCAAGAACTGGTTAAAAATGGTCGTCCTCCCCAAGATTATCCAGCCGCCAGTCCGATCTTAGCATTGCAGAAAATTCTCGATACGATTTATGAGCGCAACCGCTTTGATCGTGGGGGAGATGAAGTGAAAGCCGCCACCTTTAGTCCTGATGGACAAGCCGTTGCTACAGCCGGACGAGATGGAGTGATTAGAATTTGGGGACTATCAGGAACCACAGAAGCCGTTGAACTCCGGGGACATAAACAGGGGGTGCTAGGTGGAATCAATGACATCAGTTTTAGCCCCAATAGCCAGCGAATCGTCAGTGCTGGGGGAGATGAAACCGTTCGCCTCTGGGAGAGTTCCGGTCAACAACTGATGCAGATGGAACATCAAACTGTTGTTAATACCGTGGCGTTTAGTCCTGATGGAGAGACTTTTGCCTCTGGAGATGATTATGGTGTCGTGGTTTTGTGGAATCAGTCGGGAGAGAAAAAGGCAGAATTTGAACATCCTGGTGGCGTGAACCAAATTACTTTTAGTCCTGATGGTCAGACCTTAGCAACTGCTGGAAAAGATGGTAAGGTTCGCTTATGGGAAACTTCCGGTCAAGAAATTGTCCAGTTTCAAGCTCATCCACAACGGGTTTTTAATGTTAGTTTTAGCCCCGATGGTCAGGAGTTAGCAACCACAGGAGACGACGAAGCAGTTCGTCTCTGGACTTTATCCGGTGAAGAAGTGCAGCAAATTGAGGGACATCAAGGGTGGGTGATTGCGGTGAATTTTAGTCCCGATGGAGAGCAGTTGGCAACCGCAGGAGATGATGGAACTGTTCGACTATGGGAACGTTCCGGTCGAGAAATTGCCCGGTTACAAGGTCATCGAGGGACGGTCTGGCGAGCTAATTTTAGCCCTGATGGTCGCTATCTCATGAGTGCGGGACGAGATGGCAGTTCTAGACTCTGGGATCTGTCAACAGCAGCAACTTTACAGTTTCCGGGTCATCAAGAAGATGTTAATACAGTCAGTTTTAGTCCTGATGGACAGGAAGTAATTGGTGCTGGGGATGAAGGAATTGTCCGCGTTTGGAGTTTATCCGGAGAAGAATTGGCTCAATGGACTGCTAATTCTCGCGGTGCAATCTGGAGTATCAGTCATAGTCCCAATGCGAATATCATTGCCACAGCGGGATTTGAAAACACGGTACGACTATGGGATCGTTCTGGCACTTCCTTGGGACAGTTGACAGGTCATCAATCTTGGGTGAACAGTGTGGAGTTTAGTCCCGATGGTCAATATATTGTGACTTCAGGAGCCGACAAAACAGCGCGACTCTGGACAGTTTCTGGTGAATTGTTGGTAACTCTAGAGGGACATGAAGCGGTTGTGGGTAAGGTGGCGTTTAGTCCTGATGGACGACGGATTGCGAGTACGGACTGGGATGGAACAATTAAGCTATGGAATCTATCCGGTCAGTTGCAGAAGGAATGGCAGGGTCATGAGGGACAAATCCGCAGTATTAGTTTTAGTCCCGATGGTAGTCAGTTGGTGACGGCAGATAACAATAGTATGGTGCGGGTATGGGATAGGTCAGGACGGCAGCAACTGGAGTTTTTTAGCTATCAGAGTGGGATTAATGCAGTGGGTTTTCGTCCCGATGGGTTGTACGTTGCTACGGGAGGGATGGATGGCACGGTGCGATTGTGGGATTTGCAGGGGCGACAAGTGGCTGAGTTTACCAATGACCAAGGGGCTGTTTGGGGTCTGACGTTTAGTGCTGATGGGCAATTTATTTTAGCGGGAGGAGATATGGGGAGTTTGCGGTTATGGAAAATCTTAAATTTGGATGAGTTGTTGGTGGTAGGGTGTGACTGGTTGGAAGGGTATCTCGCTGTGGCTTCTGAAACTTTGGCTTTGAAGAATTTTTGTCAGCAGTGATTTGAGTTTTTTCGGGGAAAGCAAAGGCAGAACATATCAAATTTTCAATTTCAAAAGGTTACTGAATTATGAAGGTCAAGATTTTTGCCTTACTTTTTCAACTGAATCTAGTTTGGCTTTTGTCAGGATGTAACCTAATTGAGGGTGTTTTAAATTATAGAAAAACGCCAGAATTTTCTGAGGATAATCTATCTTATAAGCAGGTTTACTCGACCCAAGAGATTGCTGAACTTTCAGGGTTAAATGATTCTCAAATAAGAGATTTACTACGTCTACAATCAGAAGATAGTCATCGTGGTAAATTTAAAGCAATTTTGCCGACTTATGTTCCTAGTGGGTTTGAAGTTACTGATTTTGCAATTCGAGATTGGAAGCATGATCGTTATACTGTTGCATACGATGTAGTAATTACTTACTCTAATCCTAGTCAAGTTTGTTTCGATATTTTTATGCAACTTGAGGGAGCTGGTGGTTCACCAATGGCTCTTGAGAACATTGACGTTTTTTCACCAGCTTTAGGAAATGTAGTTGCTGAAATTACAGAGTTTAGTACAGAAAGTGAAACGTCATACATGACAGTCGAAATGTGGCATGGAGTTATTGATAGCAAATATGTCTATAGTGTAAATTCTTCTAGTGCAAATGAGTACACAAAATGCAATTTAATAAACCGACGTGAATTTATAAATATTGTCGAAAGTTTACACTATTTAAGTCCTTAATTCATAACTGATACTACAATATATTAATCGTGTATTGTGTCTCTCAATAAAATTTTACATCAACATGATCAGTCAAGGACTATTTGACATGCCATAATTTAAAGCCTGTAGTTTGATGTTGAGTACAGCGATTTCCATTCACTTTATGGAGCCTCAATAATACTTGCTTCACCGATTTCTACATTGACAAATTCTGATTGAATAAACTCCTTGAACTGATTGGCGCGTTCACGTCCAATAAAAGAAGAAACTTGAATATACTCTTTATCTAAAGAT